>CAJTVM010000080.1 GCA_910579595.1 uncultured Oscillospiraceae bacterium | reverse complement strand
AGCCGAAACCGCCGGATGACCGAGGGGTTTTCCCGTCAGGCAAGGCAAATTTTCGCAGGAATGATTGCGTTTATTTCCAGAAAATTTAACGCGGCATGGGGGGAAAGACCCGGCCAGACGGTGAATCGAGGTTGTGAATACAGGCTCTTATAGCCGAAGCAGGGCCGCAAGCAAAGATTGGTATTGGGAGAGGGCCGGATGGACAACATAATTTTAATCGGGATGCCCGGCTCGGGCAAGAGCACCGTGGGCGTGGTGCTGGCCAAGGCGCTGGGCCTGGGGTTTGTGGACGTGGACCTGCTCATCCAGGAGCGGGAGGGGGCGCTCTTGCAGGAGCTGATTGACAGCCGGGGCGTGGAGCGGTTCCTGGACTTGGAGCGGGACGCCGTCTGTTCCCTTCGCTGCCGGGGTACGGTGGTGGCCCCCGGCGGGAGCTGCGTGTGCCGGGAGGAGTCCATCGCCCATATGCGGGCGCTGGGCACGGTGGTCTACCTGGAGCTGCCGCTGGAGGACGTGGCGGGACGCATCCACAACATGGCGTCCCGGGGCATCGCCCTCTCCCCCGGCCAGACCCTGGCCGGCGCGTACCAATACCGGGCGCCGCTGTATGGGCGGTGCGCCCACATCACCGTCCCCATCAGGGGCCAGAGCCTGGCGGAGACGGTGGAAGCAGTGAAGAAAGCTCTGGCGCGGTATGACAATAGACGATTTTAAGATAGGAATGTAGAATATTTATGAATTTCCGTGACTTGGGGCTGACCGCCCCCATTTTGAAGGCCCTCACCCAGGAGGGCTACACCGACCCCACCCCCATCCAGCGCAAGGCCATCCCCCCCGCCCTGGCGGGGCGGGACGTGCTGGGCTGCGCCCAGACGGGCACCGGCAAGACCTGCGCCTTCGCCGCCCCCATTTTACAGCGGCTCAGCGGCCGCGTGCCCAAGCCCCGGATGATCCGGGCGCTGATTCTCACCCCCACCCGGGAGCTGGCCATCCAGATTCAGGACAGCTTTGTGGCCTACGGGCGCAACCTGCCCCTGCGATCCGCCGTCATCTTCGGCGGCGTGGGCCAGCAGCCCCAGGTGGATGCCATCCGGCGGGGGCTGGACATCCTGGTGGCCACGCCGGGCCGCCTGCTGGATCTCCACGGCCAGGGGCTTTTGGATCTGTCCCAGATTGAGATTTTCGTGCTGGACGAGGCTGACCGGATGCTGGATATGGGCTTCATCCACGACGTGCGCCGGGTGCTCAAGCTGCTGCCGGAGCAAAAGCAGACCCTGTTTTTCTCCGCCACAATGCCTCCGGAGGTGATGGGACTGGTCAATGGCCTGCTCCACGACTACCAGCGTGTGGAGGTGGATCCGGTATCCTCCCCGGTGGAGGTCATCCGGCAGTCCCTTTACTATGTGGACAAGTCCAATAAAACCAAGCTGCTGGCCCATTTGATGGAGGAGCGGGATATTTCCTCCGCCCTGGTGTTTTCCCGCACCAAGCACGGGGCCAACCGCATCGCCCAGGACCTCCAGAAGCGGGGCATCTCCGCCGCCGCCATCCACGGCAACAAGAGCCAGACCGCCCGGGTCCAGGCGCTGTCCGACTTCAAGGCGGGCCGGGTGCGGGTGCTGGCGGCCACCGACATCGCCGCCCGGGGCATTGACATCGACCAGCTGCCCTTTGTGTTCAACTACAACCTGCCCGACGTGCCCGAAACCTATGTCCACCGCATTGGCCGCACGGGCCGGGCGGGCCGCGAGGGGGAGGCCATCTCCTTCTGCCAGTTCGATGAGAAGGACGAATTAAAGGCCATTGAAAAGCTCCTGGGCCGATCCATCCCGGTGGTGGAGGGGCATCCCTTCCCCATGGAGAACTTCGACCTGCCCCAGAAGGACAGGCGGGGACGGGTGGTGAACGCGGAGGACGCGGAAGCCCGCGCCGCCGCCAAAGAAAAACGCCGCCGGAGGGACGCGGAAAACAAGGCCCGCGCCGGAGAGCGCAAAAAAACCCTAACCGGCGCGGATGCGCCGGCCGGGGCCCCCTTTGGATTGCAGTCCCCGGGCGGAATGAATCCGCCCTGCGGGAATCCTCCGGATTCCGCCGCGGACGCCCGCCGTCCCCGCTCCGCGGGGGCCAGGGGTCCTGCTTCGGTGAAAGAGGAGCAGACAATGGACGGGTCCGGCGCCCCCAAAAAGAAGAAACGCCGCAAAAAGGGCGGCGGCGCCCCGGCGGCAGAGACAATGGCGTCAGCCAAAGCTCCCGCCAAGGAGGAAATTTTACGTGACAAACCGGTTGGCCGGGGCGTGCGCCAGGGCAGGATTCATGAAACCCTGCCCGATAATCCTTCGGTGCCCGTCACCGACTTTTACAAGCCCAACCCGATGGATTCGGATGTGATTATGGACGCCACCGCCCGCCTGCTGGCCCCCCGGCGTCCCGCGCCCCGGCCCCAGGCAGAGGCCCAGGGCCAGCCAAAGGCCCAGCCTGAAAAGCGGGAAAAACCCCAGAAGCCGGCCCAGCCCAAGCCCCGCCGGCAGCGCAAGAAGCAGGGCGCGCCGGCCCAGCCGGTCAAGGAGCCTGTCCTGCCCCCCTCCCTGTCCGGGAAGCGCAAGCGCCGCCGGGACGACAGGCCCCGGCCCATCGAGGCCCCTCTGCGCTCCGACCGGCAGAAGGATTCCACCCAGCACAAGAGCCTGATGCGGCCCTACTACCTCCATGACGGCGACTGAGCGGGAGGGCACGCCCCACCGCCGCCCAAGGAGAAAACGCCGCCATCCTCTCCGGTGGATCCTTGCCCTGGTGGTTTTGGCGGTGGGAGGCTGGTTCTGGTTCCAGTGGCAGTGCTGGGGGATCCAGGTCACCCACACCGGCGCGGTGCTGGCCGGACTGCCGGAAGGGTTTGACGGATACAAAATCGTCCACCTGTCCGATATTCATGGGCATGAGTATGGCCAGGGCAATGAGAAGCTCCTGGCGCTGGTGGCGGAGCAGGAGCCTGACCTCATTGTGGTCACCGGCGACCTCATCGACCAGAAAGGCCAGCTGGAGATGATTCCCGCCCTGGCGAAGGGGCTGTCCGCCATCGCGCCCACCTACTACGTCACCGGGAACCACGAGTGGGCCGTGGGCACAGGGGCGGTGAAGGAGCTGAAAAGCCTACTGTCCCAGTATGGGGTGAAGCCGCTGTCCAACCAGTATGAAATCCTGGAGCGGGACGGGGCGCGGATTGTGCTGGCCGGGGTGGACGACCCCAACGGCTATGCCGACCAGACCACCCCGGAGGAGCTGTACGCCTGGATCCAGGGGGAAGCCCCCGGCCTGTTTACCGTCCTGCTGGCCCACCGCAACGACCACTTCGGGCAATATGCCAACGCGGGGTATGATTTTGTCCTGTCCGGGCACGGGCATGGGGGGATTGTCCGCCTGCCTTTTGTGGGCGGGCTCATCGGCACCGACCGGCGGTTTTTCCCGGAGTGGACGTCGGGGATTTATACCGTGGGGGACAGTACCCTGTTTGTCTCCCGGGGGCTGGGGAACAACACCACGCCCTTTCCGGGCTTCCGCATATTCAACAGGCCGGAATTGGCTGTTGTGACGCTGAAACGTTGAGCTTACAGCTTTTCCAAAGAAGCATCGGCCAGCTGGACGCCCAGGCGCAGCCCCTGATAAAAGGACCAGAGGCCGTGGCCTTGGATGGGATCTTTTTTGAAGCGGTCCGGCCAGAAAGCCGGGTCGGGCTGTGTGACAAAATAGCGGTAAAGTACTTCCACAATCATAGGAATTTCAGGTTCCAAGTATATCCCTCCAAAAGATACGCAGTACTGACGTGAGATAATATATCACGTCAGTACTGGAATGTCAAGAGGTGACATATATGATTTTTAATGATAGACTGAAATTGCTGCGGACCGAGTGCGGGTTGACGCAGGAAAAGGCGGCTAAGGCCCTTGGGATACCGCCCCGAAGCTATCAACGGCTTGAAATGGATGGCTGTAAGACCCACTATGACACATTGATTAAAATTGCAGATTATTATGAAATCTCCTTGGACTGGCTGACGGGCCGGACAGACGTGCGGGAGATCAACCAGGGTTGAGGAAGGCAGAGCCATGGATTACCACGCCGGACAATTTGATATCGCCGTCATCGGCGCGGGCCACGCGGGCATTGAGGCCGCGCTGGCCTGCGCGCGGATGGGGCTGAAAACCGTCTGCTTCACCATCAACCTGGACGCGGTGGGCAATATGCCCTGCAACCCCGCCATAGGCGGCACAGGAAAGGGCCACCTGGTGCGGGAAATTGACGCCCTGGGGGGAGAAATGGCGCGGGCGGCGGACAAGGCCTGCATCCAATACCGGATGCTCAACCGGGGCAAGGGCCCTGCGGTGTGGTCGCTGCGGGCCCAGGCCGACCGCCGCCGCTACCAGGAGGTCATGAAGCACACCCTGGAGCTGCAGGAAAACCTGTGGGTCAGGCAGGCGGAGGTGACGGAAATCCTCACCGAGCACGGCGCGGTTTCCGCCGTTGTCACCGAAACCGGGGCCATTTACGCGGTGAAGGCGGCGGTGATCGCCACCGGCACCTATCTGGGGGGGCGCACCATCGTGGGGGAGGTTGCCCGCCAATCCGGCCCCGATGGCATGGCGGCGGCGCTGCCGCTGACAGAATGTCTCGTCAAGCTGGGCCTGTCCATCCGCCGCTTTAAAACGGGCACGCCCCCAAGGGTGAACCGCCGGAGCGTGGACTTCTCCAAAATGGAGGTTCAGCCGGGGGACGATGTCCCCGTGCCCTTTTCCTTTTCCACGCAGACGCCGCCTGATAACCAAGCGGTGTGCTATCTGACCTACACCAACGAGCGGACCCACCAGGTCATCCGGGACAACCTCTACCGCTCCCCCCTGTTCTCCGGGGTGATCGAGGGGGTGGGGCCTCGGTACTGCCCGTCCATTGAGGACAAGGTGGTGCGCTTTGCGGACAAGCCCCGGCATCAACTGTTCATCGAGCCTATGGGGCTGGACACCGAGGAGCTGTACATCCAGGGCTTTTCCTCCTCCCTCCCCGAGGAGGTGCAGGTGGAAATGCTCCACACCATCCCAGGTTTGGAACACGCCGAGATGACCCGGTGCGCCTACGCCATTGAGTACGACTGCGTAGACCCCACCGAGCTGCTGCCCACACTGGAGTGCAAAAAAATCCCCGGCCTGTATGGCGCGGGGCAGTTCAACGGCTCCTCCGGCTATGAGGAAGCCGCCGTCCAGGGGCTGGTGGCGGGGATCAACGCCGCGCTGAAGGTGAAGGGCGAGCCGCCGCTGATTCTCACCCGCGGGGACGGCTATGCGGGGGTGCTCATTGACGATTTGGTGACCAAGGGCACCAATGAGCCGTACCGCATGATGACCTCCCGGACGGAGTACCGGCTCATCCACCGGCAGGACAACGCCGACCGCCGCCTTGCCGCCTGCGGCCGCCGGGTGGGGCTGGTGAGCAATGAACGGTTCAAACAGGTGGAGGAAAAGTACGCCGCTGTGGACCGGGAGATGAAGCGTCTGGAGCACACCGGCGCGCCCCCATCCCCCGAATTAGACGCGCTGCTGGCAGACCGGGGCGAACCGCCCTGCCCCCACGGGGCGCGGCTGGTGGATCTGCTCCGCCGCCCCCGGCTGAGCTATGGGGATCTGGCCCCCTTCGACCCGGCCCGGCCCGTGCTCTCCCGGGAAATTACCCAGCAGGTGGAGATTTCCGTGAAGTACGCGGGCTACATCGACCGGCAGAACCGCCAGGTGGAGGAGATGCGCAAGCTGGAGGACAAGCCCCTGCCCCCGGATGTGGATTATTTATCCATCCAGGGCCTGCGGCTGGAGGCAAGGCAGAAGCTGGACAAAATCCGGCCGCTGAACCTGGGGCAGGCGTCCCGGGTGTCCGGGGTCAGTCCTGCGGACGTGACGGCGCTGATGATCTACCTGGAAAGGGGATAAGGCAATGGAGATCATAACCTGTGAATTACCGGCCATTTCCATCATCGGCATGGAGGGCGAAGCGGAGCCGGGGCACAATCCCGCCCCTGCCCTGTGGGAGAAGGCCAACGCCCGGTTCGGTGAGGTGGAAGCGCTGGCCCTGCGGGACGAAAACGGCGTTCCCGTGGGGGTGTGGGGGGCCATGAGCGATCGGTCCCGTTCCTTTCTGCCCTGGGAGGACGGCTTTACCCGGGGCCTGTATCTGGCGGGCGTCCAGGTTTTCCCGGAGGCGCTGCCCCCCGAAGACTGGACAAAGTGGACGCTGCCCGCGTTTGCCTGCCTGCGGGCTAAGGCGGAGGGGGACTACAACGCCGCGTTCCAGGCGGGGCTGGATGAACTGACGCGCCGGGGCCTGTCCCTGGCCGGGGCGGTGCAGGAGTGCCAGCGCCCGGCGGAGGGTGGACAGCTGTATTTGTTTTTTCCATTCAAACGACTGCGAGAGGAAGCATAAAACATGAGATTATTTTTGGCCGTTATCCTGTGCAAGGCTCTGCGGTTTATCGGCGGGCTGATTGGCAAGGGCAGCTCCCTGCCGGGGCAGTTTGCCCTGAAGGTGTGCCCCGATGTGCTGGGCCGGGTGAAGCTGCCCGCCCATATTATTGCCGTCACCGGATCCAACGGCAAGACCTCCACCGTGGAGATGATTGCCGCAATCCTGACGGCGGCGGGGAAAAAGGTGACTTACAATAAAGAGGGTTCCAACCAGATCGAGGGCGTTACCACCCTGATTTTGTCCAACTGCACCCTGGGGGGCAGGATGCGGGGGGACGTGCTGCTGCTGGAGAGCGACGAGCGCTACGCCCGCCACACCTTTCAATGGTTCCGTCCCACCCACTTCGTCATTACCAACCTGTACCGGGACCAGCTCACCCGCAACGGCCATCCCGAGTGGGTGTACGATGCCATCAAGCCCGCCGTATTCCCTGAGACCACCCTGGTGCTCAACGCCGACGATCCGCTGGTGTCCTGCTTCGCCAAGGGCCACAACCCCGCAAAGGTGAAATGGTTCGGGCTGGACGAGTGTTCCATCAGTACAAAAGAACACCGAGGCGTCTATGACGACGGCGCGCGCTGCCCGGTGTGCAAGGCCCGGATGGAGTATTCCTGCTATCACTACGCCCATATCGGGCACTATTCCTGCCCCGCCTGCGGGCATACGCGGCACGAGACTGACTTTGCCGTCACCGCCCTGGATTTGCAGGAGGGGACGCTCACCATCAATGGCGAGACAAATATCTCCCTGGCGTTCAAGAGCATTTACAACGTGTACAACATCCTGGCGGCCTGGTCCATGTGCGCCCTGGCCGGGGTGGACAGGGGGACAATCGCCGGGGTAATCAACAACTATATGTTGAAAAATGGCCGGATGATTACCTTTACCCTGGGGAAGCATAAGGGCATCCTGCTGACCTCCAAGCACGAGAACTCGGTGGCCTATGATACCAACCTGGCCTACATTGCCGCTACGGACAAGCCCTGCACGGTGCTGGTGATTGTGGATTCCATCAGCCGGAAGTATTTTACCGGCGAGACAAGCTGGCTGTGGGACATCGACTTCGACCGGCTCAACGCCCCCCACATCGGCAAGGTGATGCTGTACGGGAAGTATTGCAGCGACCTGGCGGTACGCTTCAAATACGCCCGGGTCCCGGCGGACAAGATTGTGGTGGGTGAGGACATCGCCACCGCGGCGGAAAGCCTGAAGGAGGCCGGGGACGAGGACGTGTACGTGGTCACCTGCTTCTCCGACCGGGACAAGCTCCTGGCCCATGTAGAACGGGATTAGTTCCTTTTTCTCGAGAGAAAAAGGAACCGAAAAAGAGCTTTAAGCTCGCTTCCGAACGAGTTGTCGCTGGAAAAGCTGCGACGGCCACGGAAATTGAGCTGATTTGAACGGAACGGGATTAACTAACTTTTCTTGAAAGATAAAGCAGGCAAAAAGAACTTTAAGCTCGCTTCCGAAAGGATTGTTGCCGTAAAGTTTTACAACGGCCACAGAAATCGAGCTGATTTGAAACGTTTTGGGAAGGGTTTTCATATGAACTTTAAAATTTTGCACCTTTATCCCGACTGTATGTCTCTGTACGGGGAGTACGCCAACGTGTCGGTGCTCCGCCGCCACCTGGAGGCCATTGGGGTGCCGGTGGCGGTGGAAACCGCCCTGTTTGAGGACGCGCCGGACTTTGAACACGCCGGATTTATCTACATGGGCGCGGGCACCGAGCGCACCCAGAAGGCGGCGCTGTCCGCGTTGGCGCCCCACAAGGACGCGCTGAAAGCCGCCATCGACGGGGGGGCCATGGTGCTGTTCACCGGCAGCGCCATGGAGCTGCTGGGGGCGTGCGTCACCGACGCCGCGGGCAAGGTATGGCCCTGCCTGGGCTTCGCGGACTTTACCACGGTGGAGACGGACCGGCGCGCCCCGGAGGATATCATTGCCCACACCGCCCTGTGGGAGAATGCCGTGGTGGGCTTTATGAACAAGTGCTCCACCACCAAAGGGGTGGATACACCCCTTTTTGAGCGGGTGAGCCTGGGCTTTGGCAATGAGGCCGGCAAGGGCCCGGAGGGGTACGTGTCCGGCAATGTGTTTGCCACCCACATCACGGGGCCTGTGCTGGTAAAAAACCCGGATTTTGTGGAATTCCTCGTCAAGCGGATTTTCGCCGCCAAGGGGTGGGAGCTGCCGGAAAAGCTGCCCATCCTGCCCTACGAACGGGAGGCGTATGAGGTTACTTTGAAGGAATTGTCCGCCCGCGCAACCTAAATGTTACATTTCGAAACGGCAAATCGCTGGTCAAACGGGCTGGATTTGGTATGCTGGGGGCATCCAATCCATGAGGTGATGTTATGAGTTTAGGAAACAAACTGGCTGAGGCCCGGAAAAAGCAGAACCTGACCCAGGAACAGCTGGCGGAAAAGCTGGGGGTGACCCGGCAGGCGGTTAGCCGCTGGGAGTCGGAGGCGGCCTACCCGGAGACGGACAAGATCGTGCGCATGGCGCAGATTTTGCAGGTGAGCTGCGACTATCTCCTGCAGGACGGCGTGGACGAGAAGGGCCAGCCTGTTGCATCCCCGGTGACCCGTCTGCTGAAGCAGGCCCAGGGGAAACGGGTGAAGCTGACCTTCTACGAGGAGGACGTCGGGATGCCCGTCGTCCACGAGTGGTGCGTCATCCGGGACTTTGACGGCGGCTGGGCCAATGTGGAGGTCGTTCGGAATCAGAAAAAGCCGGACAAGAACGAGGTGCGGCTGATTCCCCTGTCCGCCATCAGCACCATCACCTTCCTCAAGGACGAGGAAGCGGCACGGCGATCCCCGCTGGAGCTGTATTAAGGGGGCGGGGATATGGAATACTTCGGGATTTTTTCGTTCGTCATGGTGCTGGCACTGTATGGCAAGGTGCACCGGCTGGAGCGCATCCTGCGGGACAACGGCATCCGCCCCGGCGGGACGGCGGGCCTTGGGGAGCAGGTGCGCAAGCAGGTAGGCCGGACGGTGGAGCTGACCCTGGAAACCAGCGACGGGGACATTATGGGCAAACAGTGTAAGGTGCTGGACGCCGACGAGACGTGGGCGCTGGTGCTGGCCAATGAGGGCAAAAAAAACGAATGTGAAAAGCTGATCCGGCTGGACAGCGTGAAGCAGATTAAGGTAAAATAGCGCTGAGCCGTCGTGAGCAGCGCGGATGCCCCAGGCCGTACCGGGGAACCACGCAGGCGTTGAAAGGGGGGCGGCTATGGAACGGCGCCGCGCTCAAGCAGGCCCGGTGTGGGCCGGAAAGCAAGGCGCGATTTGTTCGTAAAGCCGCGCAAGCCGGAACATTTCCACCCGGTTAAAAGCGGCGTGCCCTTACGAACCTGGGGGTTCTTAGGGGGAAAGCCGCCTGTGAGCGAGAGCGCGCCCCTGGCGCTCGAAGCCGAACCGGCGGATTGCCCCCTAAGTGTGTCTTTGCCTACTTTCTGCACAAGCAGAAAGTAGGTTGCCAAAGGCCCCGCGCAGGGGGCAGAAAGGAGCATCCATGAGCGATACATGGTTAGAGGTGACCCTTCCCGTCCCCGCGGACAAATTGGACGGCGTGTGCGACACCCTCACCGCAAACGGCATGGCCGGGCTGGTGGTGGAGGAAGAAGGGGATTTCCTCCGCTTTTTAGAGCAGAACCGGCAATACTGGGATTATGTGGACGAGGGCCTGGCCCAGCGCATGAAAGGGGCCAGCCGGGTGAAGTTCTACGTCCCGGACAATGAGGATGGGCAAAAGCAGCTTCGCCAGTACCTCACAGGGCTGGAGGAGTACGAGCCTCAGACTGTCTCCCTCCGGGAGGAGGACTGGGCCACCTCCTGGCAGAAGTATTACCAGCCCATCCCGGTGGGGAAGCGGATTTATATCGTCCCCGACTGGATGCGGGGGGAACCCGTATCCGATGGGCGCTCACCGCTGTACCTGAATCCCGGCCTGACCTTCGGTACCGGCTCCCACCCCACCACCCAGCTGTGCCTGGAGCTGCTGGAGGAGGTGCTCCGGCCCGGGGACAGGGTGCTGGATTTAGGGTGCGGCTCGGGCATCCTGGCCATCGCCGCGCTTATCCTGGGGGCGTCCCGGGCCGTGGGCGTGGACATCGACCCCAAGGCGGCGGACGTGGCCTTTGAAAACGCCGCGCTGAACGGGATCGGCCCGGACCGCCTGAGCGTATGCGCCGGGGACGTGCTCACCGACAAAAAGCTGGCGGCAAGGCTGGGGCCGGGGCAGAACCGGGTGGTGCTGGCCAACATCGTGGCGGACGTGATCATCCCCCTGTCCGCCAAGGCGGGAGAGTTCCTGACAACCGGCGGGGTGTTCCTCGCCTCCGGCGTCATCGACGGGCGGCAGGACGAGGTGCGCGCCGCGCTGGAGGCCAACGGCTTCGCCGTCACCGGACACCTGGAACGGAAAGGCTGGCACGCATTCCGGGCGGAGCCGGGGCAACAGGGGCAATATGCGGTTTGAAAATCCCGAAAACAGCACAAAACTAAAATATTTTAGAATTATTTGAAGATATTAAAAAATGTGCCTGAAAACCTGAAGGATGCCGGAAAAACACGCATTATTTTAATGGGGAAAATGGGGCAAAATCATTGACGAACGCGGCCCGTCAATGATATACTACTGGCAGCCCCAATTGTTCCCAAGTGTTTTTGGAAAAAGGAACCCGCATCGTCTGTCCCGAAATTTTAGGACCGCCGTATGGGCGGCCAAGGAGGAATTTTTATGAAATATTCATTCTGGTTCGTGGTGGGCAGTCAGTTCCTGTACGGCCCCGAGGTGCTGGACACCGTGGCCCAGCGCGCCCAGGAGATGGCCGGCGAGCTGTCCAAGGTCCTCCCCTACCCCCTGGTCTACAAGGTCACCGCCAAGACAAACAAGGAGATCTCCGATGTGGTCAAGGAGGCCAACTACGACGATTCCTGCGCCGGCATCATCACCTGGTGCCACACCTTTTCCCCCTCCAAGATGTGGATCAACGGCTTTGCCAGCCTGCAAAAGCCCTGGTGCCACTTCGCCACCCAGTACAACCGGGAGATCCCCAACGAGGAGATCGACATGGACTTCATGAACCTGAACCAGGCCGCCCACGG
>CAJTVM010000079.1 GCA_910579595.1 uncultured Oscillospiraceae bacterium | reverse complement strand
GATTCTCACGTTTGCCCTCATTGCCATCCTCATTAGAAGATTTCAAACAGGCTCTTAGACAACGCCATCATTGAAAATTTCTTTGGCCTGCTCAAGAGTGAACTCCTATACCTGCAAAAATTTGATTCTATAGAACATTTCAAGAGAGAACTTCTTGATTATCTCGACTACTACAACAACTATCGTATCAAGGCAAAGCTAAAGGGCTTGCCGCCCGCTCTTCACAGACAACAAGCCCTTTCCGCCGCTTAAACAATTTTTCCCTTCAATTTTTGTCTAACTTTTTGGGGGCACTTCATATCCGGCAAGCGGGGTGTTTCATTTAGAACCTGTATTCACAGCCGAAACCGCCGGATGGGCGAGGGATTTTCCCGTCAGGCAAGGCAAATTTTCGCAGGAATCATTGTGTTTATTTCAAGAAAATTTAACGCGGCATGGCGGGAAAAGACCCGGCCAAACGGTGAATTGAGGTTGTGAATACAGGTTCTTAGTCAGCGGACTTAAAGCTCGCGGGGCTAAGACCCTTTTCGGTTCCTTTTTTCTCGAGAATGAGTAACTATGCCGCCAGTACCTCGCAGCGGATGACTTCGGAACGGGTGCGCAGCTCCTTCAGCAGCTCCTCCAGCCCTGCCGAAAGGCCGCTGGTCTCCAGTCCCACCGTCACCGCCGCCGCGCCCCCGCCGGGGATGGCCTGGTTGATGGTGAGCACGTTGCCGCCCCGGCCGGCCAGCAGGTTGAGTACGCCGGACAGCGCCCCCGGCCGGTTGCGCAGGAGGATCTGGATGGTGACAATCCGCCCGTGGAGCATATCCTGGAAGGGCCGGATGGCATCCTTGTACTTGTAAAACGCACTGCGGCTGATGCCCGTCCGCCGGGTGGCGGCGTTTACCGTCTGCTCCTCCCCCGTCTCCAGCAGCCGCTTTGTCTCGGCCACCTTCAGGTAGATCTCCGGCAGTACGGTGGATTCCACAATAAAATATCCGGGCTTACTTCCCTGATCCATGCTTTGCACTCCTTATGTCTTTGTCTTGTGGTCTATTGTATCATAGCCACAGACGGGGCGCAATTCCGAACCTCCCTGCTTTTTCGCTAAACCTTTCTCCCCTCCCGCCGCCATTCTTCGGCGGAATGGTGGACAGAGCGGCGCAAACCGCCCCGGCTCCGGCTGTAGGCAGTCCGGGGACCGGGCCGCGTCAGGCGGCGGAGGCATGAAAGTCCCCTCGTCAAATCATTTAGTCTACCAAGATGCAGCAGGTAAAGGTAATGGTCCGGGGGCCGTAATAGTATTTGACGCCGGAGGCCTCGCAGGTTTTGCTCACGTTGAGGCCGCTGGCCTCCATGGAGGGGATGGCCCGCTCGGGGAAGCGGCAGGGCCCGTCCGGACAGGCGCACTTGCCGCAGACGCGGCAGGCCCCCGCCGCCAGGGGCATACAGCCAGGATATAGCTCCCGCACCTTGGCCGTCAGCTCCAGGAACCGCTCCTGCTGGACGGCCTCGGTATCCAGCATGGTTTCCACGTCATAGTCATCCTCCATCTGCCCGGTGGACTGGACGATGATGCCCCGGCGGTAGGCGGCCGCCCGGGCGGCAAACTCCTCCAACGTGCCGCAATAAGGCGGGCAGGTCCAGCACCGCCCGTAGTTGTTGCACCGGTCGGCGGCGCACATTTCCCGCACCCCCGGTTCAAACTCCAGCGCGGGGATGTTCAGCATCCCCACATGGTCAAAGCCGAAGCCCGAAGCCAGCTCCAGCAGCTGTTGATCCGTCATGGCTCACCCCTCCTCCGGAAACATCATGGCGTCCATATAAGCCTCGTTGAACTGGGGCAGGCCGGACAGCTCCCGGTAATCCATGGTTTTTTGCAGCCGCGCCAGCCGCTCCCTGGCCTGCGCCGACACCAATGCCTCCAGCGCGCCCTGGGCGGCGGCGTTGCCGATGGAGCGGGTCACGCCCAACAGCTCCGCCGGGATGAGCCCGATGCGGGCGGCGCTCTCCGGGCGGATGTAGCTTCCAAAGCCCCCGGCCAGCAGCAGTTCGCCCACCTGGCCGAAGTCCGCGCCGTAACTGTCCAGCAGCACCCGGATCCCGGCGGCGATGGCCCCCTTACCCAGCTGGAGCTTGCGCACGTCCTGCTGGGTGACGGCCACCTCCCCCGTCAGCCGGAAGGCGGGCTCGCCGTCCAGCAGGAACAGGCAGGGCGCGGCCCCCTCCGGGATATCGTCCTCGTCCTCCTCCGCGTCCAGCATACGGCCCGTCTCGTCAACGGCCCCCAGATCCAGCATGACAGCCACCGCGTCGATCAGGCCGGATCCGCACAGGCCCACGGCCTCCCCGCCGCCGATCACCGAGCAGCACACCTTGCCGTCCTCCAGCCGGACGCCGGAGACGGCCCCCGGGGCCGCGGTCATACCGAAGCGGATCTGCGCCCCCTCAAAAGCGGGGCCGGCGGCGGTGGAGCAGCACACGAACCGATCCCCACAGCCCAAGGCCATCTCACCGTTGGTGCCCACGTCGATGAGCAGGGCGGGGGAATCCGTCCGGTCCAGTCCGGCGGACAGCAGATCGGCGGTGATGTCCCCGCCCACATAGCCGGACACGGCGGGGCAGAGATAGACCTCCCCAGCGAAGGGCAGGCCCAGCGCCTGGGCCTCATAGCAGTCCCCGAACAGGGAGGCGGGGGTGAAGGGCGCGGCCCCGATGCTGTCCGGCGGCAGTCCGGTTAGCAGATGGCACATGGTGGTGTTGGCGGCCACCGCCATGCGGCGGACCTGCGCCACCCCAATCCCCGCCGAGGCGCACAGCTCCCCGATCATCCGGGCGAGCTGTCCCGTGATGGCGGCGGTGAGCGCGGGCCTCCTGCCCTCCATGGAAGCCTTGATCCGGGCGATGACGTCCCCGCCGTAGGGACGCTGGGCATTGCCCTCCCCCACGGTGGCCAGCACCCGGCCAGTGGACAGCTCTACCAGGTGGCACACCACCGTGGTGGTGCCGATGTCGCAGGCAACGCCCCAGCCCGTCAGCCCCGGATCGGGGGCAAGCGCCGCCGCATTGCCGTGCGCCTCCACCGCCAGGGGGGCGGCGGGGGGCAGGCGCAGCGTCATGCCGTCCTCCGCCGGGGTGCGGCAGGCCAGCACAGGCCGCTCCCCCTCGGGGCCGGACAGGTATACCGTACATTTTTGGCACGTCCCCGCCCCGCCGCAGGGGGCGTGGAGGGGCAAGCCGCCGTGCTCCCGCAGCACATCCAGCAGGCTCTGCTCCGGCGCGGCGGGAAGCACCCGCGGCCCCGCATCCAGCAGTACCGTGATATTCATAGCACGACCTCTCCTTCATAAAAATGGCCGCGGCATCATCATGGGATGCCGCGGCTGTGTTTGGTTGGGTACAGACGCCGGCTCCCTGTTACCCGCAGGGGACGGCGGCCGTTTCCGTAGGTCTTCTGACTCGCGCCTGTGGGGATTTATCCCCGCGGGTCCCTTCGCCTTCCCGGATTGCTCCAGTGACTGGCTTTCGCCGGAAGGGCCCCTCGGCTGCACACAGCGGCGGTACCGTTCGGGAGTCTCACCCGATTGTCTTGTTCAGCCCGGGCAGTGCGTCAACCCTGCCCAAACCACGGAACGGATGGTATTTCATTTGGTTCAAAACAGCTTACGCGGAGAGAATCTCAGCGGCGCAGATGGCGGCAGAGGCCGCGTCGGCGGTGTAGAAGTCCGCGCCGATGGAGTCGCAGAACTCCTGGGTCACGGGGGCGCCGCCCACCATGATCTTCACCTTCCCGCGGATGCCGGCGCCCTCGGCGGCCTTGACTACGTCGCCCATGACGGGCATGGTAGTGGTGAGCAGGGAGGAGCAGCAGATGATGTCCGCGTTTTGCTCAATGGCGGCCTGGGCAAAGGTCTCGGGAGCCACATCCACGCCCAGATCCACGACCTCGATGCCCTTGCCCTCGATCATCATCTTGACCAGGTTCTTGCCGATGTCATGCAGATCGCCCTTAACGGTGCCGATGACGGCCTTGCCCTTGCTGACGCCGCCGCCCTCGGCCAGCAGGGGCTTGAGCACCTCGGTGCCCGCGCTCATGGCACGGGCGGCCACCAGCACCTCGGGGACGAACACCTCGTTGTTGCGGAACTTGACGCCCACCCGATCCATGCCGGGCAGCAGGCCCTCGGTGAGGATCTGCTGGGGGGACAGGCCCTCGTCCAGCGCCTGCTGGACCAGCTGCGTGACCTGCTTGCGCTTGCCGCGCTCCAGGGCCTCGCCAATATCAGTTAAAATACTCATAAAAAATACCTCCGTTTTATCTTCGTCCCATCCATGATATGGGCCATGCTGGGGTAATCTTATCAGAAACAAGAAAAAACCGCAACAAGGCCGGGAGAACAGGCGTTAAAATTACCAAAAAAAGCTGATATTTTTTATCCCTGCCCGCTGTCCCGCTCCCGGCCCGGATCAATGCTGCGGCTTTGCTTGCGGTAGCGGTCCGGGGTCACGCCCACCATTTTTTTGAACACTTTGCAGAAATAACTCTGATCCTCAAAACCGCAGGCCGAGTAGATCTCCGACATGGGCGCGCTGCCCGCCAGCAGCAGCACCTTGCTCTTTTCCACCCGGATCTGGTTGAGGGAGGTGCGGAAGCTGCATCCCGTCTCCTCCTTGAACATCTTGGAGAAATGGGTATGGGAGTAGCCCACATGGTCAGCCACCTCCCCCAGCGTCAGGTTCCTCGCGCAGTTCAGGCGCATATAGCTCATGGCCTTGCGGATGATGTTCCGGTGCTTGGAGTCCACCAGATCAAACACCAAATCGGTGTAGCGCCGCAGGGCGTGGGACAGCCACTGCGCCACCTCCTCCTGGGAGCGGAGGCTGCGCAGTTTATCGATATATTGGTCGCTGAGATCCAGCACCGCCTCCGGATTTCCCCCGCCCTGGATGGCCGCCCGGGACAGAACCAGCAGCAGCTCGGCGATGCGGTTCTGGGCGATGCCCGGATCGGCGGTGAAGAAGAAAATATGCCCCAGCAGCTCGTTGAGCAGGGCGTTGGCGGTGCTCCGATCCCCCCGGGCCACGGCATTGGACAGCTCCTGCTCCTTTTCGATGGGATACCGTCCGCCCTGCCCGCTGTTTTTCACCTGCTGGACATACTGGCCGATGGCCCGCTGCCGCAGCCCCTCGCCCCGCCGGAGGATCAGCGTCCGGCTGCTGTCCCCCACGCACACCGCGTTGGCAAACAGCTGGAGGGAGAGCTGGCTCGTCCGGTCCGGCGAGCTGTGGGGGATGCCCCCCAGAAACGCCTGGAGCGCCTCCACCCTGCCCCAGGGAACCTGGCGGCGTTCGGCCAAATCCTCCAGCGGATCCTCCGTCTCCACCAGCAGCACCGGTCCGGCCACAAGCCCCCCGGCCAACGCGCCGCCCACCAGGATGGGGCTGGCGCAGTAGGTCAGCCCGGAGGCACAGGAGTAGATGTACCGCCCCCCCAGCTGCTCCGCCTGCCGCACCCCCCGCAGGTGCAGCTCCACGCAGGGGGGCGGCGTGCCCGGAAGCGCCTTCAGATAGGCGCATTCGTCCTCCGGCGCGCCGCGCTGGTGCAGCGTCTCCCCCTGGGCGCCCAGCAGCCGGCACCGGACGCCGGCGGTCAGGGCAAAAGCATCCACCATGGATCTGGCCGCTTCCAAATCAAAGGCAAAACTGTCGCTCATGACAACGCTCCTTCGATCACAAAATGCTGTTTAAGGCCCTTTTCCCACATTGTAAGTCACTCTGGCGGTCCATGTCAATAGCTCCGGGGAAGCTGGTCCGCGCATCCGGCCGGGACAATATAAAAATTTCAAAAATCACAAATAAATCATACTATGCAGTCCCGGAAAATCTGTTATACTGCGGAAATACAGGGGGACTCTGACAAAGAGACGTTTCATGGACGCGAAAAAGCCTGCCCATAGGCAGGCTTTTTCGATTGGTCTTGTTTGATGCGCGGGAATGGGTCAGAACGCGCTGCCCATAATCTCCTCGAGGAAGCCCTCCAGGCCGCCGCCGGAGGAAAACGCCTGCTGCATCTGCTCAATGGCGGGGCCGAGGGTCTCGGTCCGGCCATTATAGGTCACCGAAATCCCGCCCACCGCCTTCAGCGCCAGCATGGGGACAATGTAGTAGGTTGCGATGGTGATCACAACCACCGCCGCGAAGAACAGCAGCCAGTACAGGCCGGTCTTGTTCCCGTCATAAACATACTGGGCAGTCAGCACACCGAAGGTGAGGGAGGCGACGATGGACAGGCAGATGAGGACAAGGGCGATGCTCAGGGAGACGAAGGACACCAGGAACGCCAGCAGCAGCAGCGCGGTGGGCAGGACGCTGTTATTGGCGCTGGCCTGCCACACAGTCACAAAGGAGAGAGTCCCCTTCTGAATCTTCACCACGGCAAAAAGGCACACGATGAACAGGGCCATGCAGACAATGGCGATTAAGCCGCCGTACAGCAGGCTGCCGAGAATGGGGGCGCTGATCTTCGGCATAACCATGTAGGAGGAAAAGCCGTAGCCGTACATACCCATGGCGGAAGAAGCCATGCTGCACATCTTATTCAGCACGCCGAACACGGCCAGCCACACCGACAGCACCCGGGCCACGGTGAGGATAATGCTTACCATCATCCCCTCCCCGGTGAGATAGCTCCGCACGGCCTCGGAGGGAGAATTGAAATACGCCTTCAGGTAGCCTATCAGCCCGTTGGCGGCGGCCTTCGCCTTTTTCTGCGCCTCCGCCATCTTTCTCTGGGCTTCCTCACGCTGCTGGCTGTTCTGCTGGTAGCCGCCGGGCTGGTAGCCACCGGGCTGCTGGTAGCCGCCAGGCGGATAACCTCCGGGCTGCTGGTAGCCCCCCTGCTGGTAACCTCCGGGCTGCTGGTAGCCGCCTTGCTGATAACCGCCAGGCTGCTGGTAGCCCCCCTGCTGGTAATCGCTGGGCTGCTGGTAGCCCCCCTGCTGGTAATCGCCGGGCTGCTGCCCCGCAAAACCCTGCGCCTGCTGCGCACCGGGGCAGGTGCACTGGGCGTCGTCCTCCAACATTGCGCCGCAGTATTCACAATACTTCATCTCTAACCAAACCTTTCTCTCCTAAATGGTTCCGCCCTCGGCCGGCGGGGATTGTCAGGGATGCGCCTGGATCCGCGCTGAAGCAACGCAGACCGACATAATATATAAATTATAGCAAATAGCCTCAGAAATTGCAATGTCTCGCCAGAAATTCGCCCGAACTTTTGCCGTTGTCCCGGTGCGTAGGGATTCGCCGCAGGAAGCGGACAGGCCGGACGTACCCGTCCGGCCTGTCCATCCCATTTACTGTGCGCCGTTAAACTCGTCGTAGAAGCGGTTGTGAATCACCTGCACCGCCCGGTCTGCCTCGCTGATGTGCACCAGCACAGACACCTTGATCTCGCTGGTGGAGATCATGTTGATGTTGATGCCCGCGTTAAACAGCGCCTCAAACATGGCGGCGGCCACGCCGGGGCTGTTGATCATGCCCGCGCCCACAATGGACACCTTGGCAATGTTGTCCGACACGTCGATATGGTCAAAGTGGATGCGATCCCGGTTGTCCTCCAGCAGCTGGTGGGCCAGCTCCATATCCTCCTTGGTCACGGTGAAGCTGATGTCCTTGGTGTCGCTGCGGCCGATGGACTGGAGGATGATGTCCACATTCACGTTGTTCTTGGCCAGCAGGGAGAAGATCTTAAAGGCAATGCCCGGGGTATTCTCCAGCCCTACCAGGGCCAGACGGGCAACATTTTTATCCTTAGCGATGCCGCTGATATGGGATTTTTCCATGGTCTTGACAACCTCCTTAACTTTCGTACCCGGCTGGCCGGAGAAGCTGGACAGCACCTCCAGGTTCACGCCGTACCGCTTGGCCATTTCCACCGAGCGGTTGTGGAGCACCTGTGCGCCCAGCGTCGCCAGCTCCAGCATCTCGTCATAGGTGATTTCCTCCAGCTTGTGGGCCGTGGGCACCAGACGGGGATCGGCGGTGTACACGCCGTCCACATCGGTAAAGATCTGGCACAGGTCGGCGTTCAGCACCGCGGCGATGGCCACCGCCGACGTGTCCGAGCCGCCCCGGCCCAGGGTGGTGATGTCGTCATATTTGTTCAGCCCCTGGAAGCCGGTGACAATGACGATGCGCCGCTTGTCCAGCTCCGCCCGGATGCGCTCCGCCTGCACCCGCTTGATGCGGGCATTGCCATAGCCGGAGTTGGTACGGAAGCCCGCCTGCCACCCGGTGAGGGACACCACGGGGAAGCCCATGCCCTCAATGGCCATGGCGCACAGTGAGCAGGAGATCTGCTCCCCGGTGGACAGCAGCATATCCAGCTCCCGCTTGGAGGCGTTTGGGTTGACCTCGGCGGCCTTGTCAATCAGGTCGTCGGTGGTATCTCCCTGGGCAGACAGCACCGCCACCACGCTGTTCCCTTTTTGATACGTATCGGTGATGATACGGGCCACGTTGCGGATTTTTTCTGTGTCCGCCACAGACGACCCGCCGAATTTTTGTACGATAAGTGCCATAGTTCCATTCATCCTCTCATGGAGATTTCCATAGGTCGTACTCCCCATTTTATGCTGATCCTGATGCTGTGCGCTTCTCCGCGCTTCTTGATCACGCTGCGAAGCGGCCAGGACGCTCGGTCGCTTTCACTTCGGCTCAGGCTAAACCCGCCCCCGCTGCGCGGCGGCTGGGCTTTTGCCCTCATTCCGTTCCAAGCTCCCTCGCTGTCCGCTTCTCCGCGCTTCTTGATCACGCTGCGAAGCGGTCAGGACGCTCGGTCGCTTTCACTTCGGCTCAGGCTAAACCCGCCTCCGCTGCGCGGCGGCTGGGCTTTTGCCCTCACTCCGTTCCAAGCTCCCTCGCTGTCCGCTTCTCCGCGCTTCTTGATCAATCCAGCACCCGGAGCGCCGAATGCAGCTCAATCCCCGCCAGCGTCTTGTCCAGCTCCGCCCGGGTGAGGGCCTGCGCGGTGAGGCAGGCGGCCTCCTCCCCGCCGCTCTCCCGGCGGGCCAGCAGCTTGCACCCCGGCAGGACGGTGCGCAGCGTCTCCACCGGCGCCTTTGCCCGGACGTACCAGCGGCTTTTCAGGGCGTCCGTGCCGCACGCGGCGTCCTCGCCCCCCGGCTCCCAGCACAAGGCCTTCCGGCTGCCCATGTTCCGGGCCACGTCAATCACATCTGCCACCACGGCGGAGGCGGTGGGCAGCTTGCCCGCCCCCCGGCCGTAGAACATCACGTCGCCGATGGCGTCCCCCCGGACGGAAATGGCGTTGAACACGTCCTCCACCCCGGCCAGCGGGTCGGACTGATCCACCAGATGGGGGGCCACATAGGCGCACACCTTGCCGTCCTCCCGGTGGATGGCCCGGCCCAGAAGCTTGATCTTTTTGCCCGCGCTCTCGGCGTAGTCCACATCCGCCAGGGTAACCCCGGTGATACCCTGGGTGGGCACCTGGCTGGGGCTGATGTGCCGCCCGAAGGCGATGTCCGCCAGGATACAGATCTTCCGGCAGGCGTCATGTCCCTCCACATCAGCGGAGGGATCCCGCTCGGCATAGCCGTTGTCCTGGGCCTCCTGGAGGGCCGCGTCAAAGGTGAGTCCTGCCCGGATCATCCGGGTGAGGATATAGTTGGTGGTGCCGTTGAGAATGCCGTAAATCTCCAGGATCTCATTGGCAGCCAGACATTGGGACAGGGGGCGGATGATGGGGATGCCGCCCCCCACGCTGGCCTCAAAGAGGTAGCACACGCCCTTTTCCTTGGCCAGCTGAGTCAGCTCATAGCCGCAGGTGGCCACCAGCTCCTTGTTGGAGGTGACCACGCTCTTGCCCGCCTCCAGCGCCCGGCGGGTGAAGTCCAGCGCCACGCGGGCCCCGCCGATGGTCTCCACCACAATGTCCACCTCGGGGTCGTTTTCGATCACCGCAAAGTCCTTTACAAACCGGTCCGCAAAGGGGCTGTCCGGGAAATCCCGCACGTCCAGGATGTATTTCAGCCGGATCAGCCCGTCCGCTTTCCGCTCGATGCTGCTCTCGTGCCCGGTGAGCACCTCGGCCACGCCGGAGCCCACGGTGCCGAAGCCCAGTACTGCAACATTTACCATAGCCTGTCACATTCCTTTAAAATTTCTTGTCCTACCATACGGTTTGGCAAGTACGCTGTTCCGTTGCCGAGCCAAACTTTTTCGCCATCCGCAATGGTGGTAACGCGCTAAAGCTCTTTTCGGTTCCTTTTCCCTCGAGAAAAAGGAACTCAGCCGCCGAGGTAAGCCCGCTTTACGGCCTCATCGCGCAGCAGTTCGCCGCCGGTGCCGGTGGCGACGATTTTGCCCGTCTCCAGCACGTAGCCCCGGTCGGCCACGGACAGCGCCATCTGGGCGTTCTGCTCCACCAGCAGGATGGTGGTGCCCGCCTGGTGCAGCCGCTTGATGATGTCGAAGATCTGCTCCACCAGGATGGGGGCCAGACCCATAGACGGTTCATCCAGCATCAGCAACCTGGGGTTACTCATCAGCCCCCGGCCCATGGCCAGCATCTGCTGCTCGCCGCCGGACAGGGTGCCTGCCACCTGGCGCCGCCGCTCCTTCAGCCGGGGAAACTGGTCGTACACCCGCTCCAGGTTGGGATCAAAGCTGGCGCGGGGCTGGGTAAACGCGCCCATCTCCAGGTTTTCCTCTACCGTCATCTGCTGGAAAATGCGCCGCCCCTCGGGGACGTGGGCCATACCCAGCTCCACAATCTTGTGGGCGGGGACGCAGGCCAGGTTCTTCTCCAGAAACTCGATGGATCCGGTACGGGGGTGGAGCAGGCCGCACACCGTATTCAGGATGGTGGACTTGCCCGCGCCGTTGGCGCCAATGAGGGTAACCACTTCGCCGTCGTTGACCTCGAAGGACACGCCCTTGATGGCGTGGATGGCGCCGTAATACACGTTAATGTCGTTGACTTTCAGCATTTTCCCACGCCCCCTTACCGCTGCTTGCCCAGATAGGCCTCAATCACCGTGGGATTGGACTGAATCTCCTCCGCGGTGCCCTTGGCGATGATCTGGCCGAAGTTCAGCACACAAATGCCCTCACAGATGCCCATGACCAGGCTCATATCGTGCTCAATGAGCATGATGGCAATCTGGAAGGTGTCGCGGATCTTCACGATGTTCTCCATCAGCTCCGCCGTCTCGGAGGGATTCATCCCCGCCGCCGGCTCGTCCAGCAGCAGCAGGGACGGGTTGGTGGCCAGCGCCCGGACGATCTCCAGCCGCCGCTGGGCCCCGTAGGGCAGGCTTCCCGCCTGGTAGCTCGCCATGCCCTCCATATTGAAGATGGACAGCAGCTCCAATGCCCGCTCGTGGGCGGCCTTCTCCTGCCGCCAGTACTTGGGCAGGCGCAGGATGCCGGAGAACATGGAATATTTCTCCTGGTTGTGCAGGCCGATTTTCACGTTGTCCTCCACGCTCAGGTTGTTGAACAGGCGGATGTTCTGGAAGGTGCGGGCAATGCCCATGCGGTTGATCTGGGCGGGGTTCTTACCGTGGGTGTCGATGCCGTCCAGCAGGATGGTGCCCCGTGTGGGCTGGTACACCTTGGTGAGCAGGTTG
>CAJTVM010000078.1 GCA_910579595.1 uncultured Oscillospiraceae bacterium | reverse complement strand
TTCCTTCCTATTCTACCATAGGGGGTGTAGGTTCAGCCCTATTTGACGCTTACTGGCATCTGTCGTTCGCCTTATGAAAAAGTGGGGGGCAAAAACGCTGGAAACGGTTGATGCCGTAGGCGTTCAGCCCACGGCATCTAAACTGTTCGTTCTAGATGGCGCAGCGGGAGGGATTCGAACCCTCGTGGGATTGCTCCCAAACTGATTTCGAGTCAGCCCCGTTATGACCACTTCGATACCGCTGCATAGATTAGGTGGTTTTATGCTCCGGAGGGAAACCACCTATATAAAATACCCCATTCCCGGCAAAATGTCAATCCCCCCGGAGGACCTGTTTGGCAGTCCACCGCCCGCTGCGGAAGCGCAGGATATAGACGCTCCCCCGGCACAGCCAGTCGCACAGCCAGGCGATCCACACGCCGTACAGCCCCACGCCCAGCCCCCGGCACAGCACCATGCACAGCCCTACCCGGAAAATCCACATGGACGCGGCGGACATCCACGCCGAGAACCGCACGTCCCCGGCGGCCCGCATCCCTTGGGGCAGGGTAAACGCCGCCACCCACAGCGCCAGCTTGCCCGCGCTGATCAGCAGCAGCAGGCGGAAGGTCAGCCCGGCGCTCTCTGGCGTCATTTTGGACACGGTTGTGACCACCGGCGTCATGGCCACCACCAGCAGGGACATCACTGCCAACAGCCCCTCGGACAGTAGGCAGAACCGCCGGGTGTAAGTCTTGGCCTCCTCCACCCGGCCCGCGCCCATGCACTGGCCCACCACGGTGAGCAGGCCGATGCCAACGGCCATGCTGGGCATAGCCTGCACCATATCCAGGGTCTGGGCCATGGCGTGGGCGGCGATGGCGGCGGTGGAGAAGGTGGCCACCGTGGACTGCACCATCAGCTTGCCCAACTGGAACATGGCGTTTTCCACCCCGGTGGGCACGCCCACCCGGAGCACCGTGCCGATCACCGCCCGGTCCGGCCGGATGCGGCGGTAATCCCGGATGGACACCGCCAGCCTGGGGCTGCGCAGCAGGGCCAGAAGCACCACCGCGCTGACGATCCGGGAGGCCAGGGTGGCCAGGGCGGCCCCCACCACCCCCTGGTGCAACACAAAAATCAGCACAGCGTTGCCGGCGATGTTGACGCCGTTGGCCACCGCCGCCACTATCATGGGGGGCGTGGAGTTCCGGCCCGCGCGGAACACCGCCGCGGCCGTCTGCTGGGCGGCCAGGAAGGGGTAGGACAGGGCGGTAATGAAGAAATAGTCCAGTGCCTGCTCCATCACGGACTGCTCCACCGCGCCGAATATCAGCGACAGCAGGGGGCGGCGCAGCGCCAGGCACAGCGCCATCATCCCCGCGCCCAGCCCCAGGCTCACAATCAGTACCTGCCGGGCGGCGTTGTTGGCCAGCGCCGCCTGCTCCCGGCCCAGGTACTGGGAGCACACAATGACGCCCCCCGCCGCCAGGGCGCTGAGCAGGTTGAGCATCAGCGTATTGATGGTGTCCACCAGCGACACCGCCGAGATGGCGCTCTCCCCCACGGCGGTGACCATCATGGTGTCCGCAATCCCCATCAGGCCGGACAGGATCTGCTCCAGCATCAGGGGGATCAGCAGGGCGGTAATTTGGCGTTGGGTAAACATCATGGCGGCTGAGCTTCCTTTGCTTTTTAAATTTGCGGGGGCTATTATACGCCCGACATTTCTAAATAGCAAGCCTGACCGGCTGATTTCCCCGTTTTTTGCAACAATTCGACCACGTTTCGCTCACAATGACAGAAACACAATGGTTTTTCAATTGATTTTTTGTGCATCTTGACTTTATGTTCCAGCCAAGCTATAATATTATAGAACAGAGTATGCCCTAAAGGCGTACGAGTACAATTCACTGAAATTTCCGCCCGCTGGCGGCGGAGGTTTGGAGGCACTTATGTTGAAGAAAACGGATCAACTCAGCGAAGCCATCGCCCGGTTCAGCGCGGGGACAAGCACCGACGCGTACAAGTTCTTGGGCTGCCACAAGCAGGTGGCGGACGGGCAGGAAGGCTACGTCTTCCGGGTCTGGGCCCCCCATGCCAAGAGCGTGCGGGTGCTGGGCAAATTCAACGACTGGGACAAGGCGTCCCCCGCTATGGAGCGCATTGCCCCCGCCATCTGGGAACGGTTTATCCCCGGCGTCGAAACCTTTGACGACTACAAGTACTATATCGAGCGGCCCGACGGCACCTTTGTGTTCCGCGCCGATCCCTATGGCAACCACTCCGCCACCCGCCCGGAAAACGCCAGCAAGGTGTTCGATCTGGACGGCTTTGAGTGGACGGACGCCGCCTACCGCCGGGCCAGGGGCCGCCGGGATATGCTGAAAAGCCCCATGAACATCTACGAGATGCACCTGGGCTCCTGGCGGAAATATGAGGACGGCAACTTCCTCACTTACGAGGAGTGCGCCAAGCAGCTGGCCCCCTACCTGAAGGATATGGGCTACACCCATGTGGAGCTGCTCCCCATCAGCGAGTATCCTTACGACCCCTCCTGGGGCTACCAGGTCACCGGCTATTACGCCCCCACCTCCCGGTATGGTACCCCCCACGACTTCATGAAGTTCGTGGACATCCTCCACGGCGAGGGCATCGGCGTCATCATCGACTGGGTGGGCGCCCACTTCCCCCGGGACGAGTGCGGCCTGTTTGAGTTCGACGGCGGCTACTGCTACGAGCCCGCCGACCCCCTGCGCCGGGATCACCCCGACTGGGGTACCCGTGTCTTTGACTACGGCCGCTATGAGGTGCGCTCCTTCCTGATCTCCAACGTGGTGTACTGGCTGGACAAATTCCATGTGGACGGCATCCGGGTGGACGCGGTGGCCTCCATGCTGTATCTGGACTATGGCCGCCGGGGCGGCGAGTGGCGGCCCAACAAGTACGGCGGCAACATCAACCTGGAGGCCGTGGCCTTCCTCCAGGACATGAACGCCGCCGCCTTCGCCTTCGATCCCTCCGTCATCATGTGCGCCGAGGAGTCCACCGCCTACGCCAACGTTACCAAGCCCAAGGAAGGCTTCAACGGCCTGGGCTTCAATTTCAAGTGGAATATGGGCTGGATGCACGACATGGTGGACTATATGTCCACCGACCCCCTGTTCCGCAGCGGCAAGCACAACAACATCACCTTCTCCCTGACCTACGCCTTCTCGGAGAACTTCGTACTTCCCCTGTCCCACGACGAGGTGGTCCACGGCAAGTGCTCCCTCATCAACAAGATGCCCGGCGAGTACGGCGAGAAGTTCCAGAGCCTGCGGGCGTTCTACGGTTATATGATGACCCACCCGGGCAAGAAGCTTTTGTTCATGGGCGGCGAGTTCGCCCAGTTCATCGAGTGGGACGAGAAGAAAGAACTGGACTGGTTCCTGCTCCAGTACGAGAACCACCAGCGGATGCAGAGCTATGTGAGGGACCTCAACCACTACTATCTGGATCACCCCGCCCTGTGGCGCAACGACACCGATTGGGAGGGCTTCAAATGGATCTCCTGCGACGACTACCAACAGAGCGTCATCGCCTTCCGCCGGATTGACGAGAAGGGCAAGGAGATCATCGTGGTATGCAACTTCTGCCCCATCGCCCGGACGGGCTACCAGATCGGCGTACCCAAGGCGGGCACCTATACGCCGGTGCTGTCCAGCGACGACGCCAAGTACGGCGGCACTGGCACGGAGCTTGTCCCCGTCAAGGCCAAGAAGGAGGAGCTGCACGGCCTGCCCTACAGCGTGGAGCTGACCCTGCCGCCCATGTCCGCCGTGATTTATGAGCACAAGGCCGCCCGCGGCCCCGCCAAGGCCGAGGCGGAGGACGCTGCCGAACCGGCCGAGGCCCCCAAGCCCAAGCGCACCCGCGCCAAGAAGGCGGAGGCGGCGGCGCAGAGCGGCGAGCCCGCCCCCAAGAAGAAGCCGGGGCGCAAGCCTAAGGCGGAAACCGCCGCCGCGCAGGCCGGGACGGCCCCAAAGAAGCCGGGGCGCAAGCCCCGGGCAAAAAAGGACGACGCCGGGGAGGAAAAACCCAAAACCCGTAAAACCCGCGCCAAAAAAACCGAGACCGACAACTAATTGAGGGGGAGATCAACTTGTTAGAGCGCAGAAAAGAATGTATCGCCATGCTGCTGGCCGGCGGCCAGGGCAGCCGCCTGTACGTGCTGACACAGGACACCGCCAAGCCCGCGGTGCCCTTCGGCGGCAAATACCGCATCATCGACTTTCCGCTGTCCAACTGCGTCAACTCCGGCATCGACACGGTGGGTGTGCTCACCCAGTATCAGCCGCTGGAGCTTAACGACTATATCGGCAACGGCCAGCCCTGGGATCTGAACCGCAACTGGGGCGGCGCCCACATCCTGCCGCCCTACACCCAGTCCAAAACCGAGTCCTGGTACAAGGGCACCGCCAACGCCATCTATCAGAACATACCCTTCGTGGACCGGTACAACCCGGAGTATGTGGTCATCCTGTCCGGCGACCACATCTATAAGATGGACTACAACAAGATGCTCCGCTTCCATAAGGAGAAGGGATCCGAGTGCACCATCGCCGTCATGCCGGTGAGCATGGAGGAAGCCACCCGCATGGGCATCATGAACACCGATGACAACGACGCCATCATCGACTTCGAGGAGAAGCCCAAGCAGCCCAAGAGCAACCTGGCCTCCATGGGCGTGTACATTTTCACCTGGTCCGCTCTGAAGCAGTACCTCATCGACGACGAGGCCGACACCAACTCCGAGAACGACTTCGGCAAGAACATCATCCCCGCCTTCCTGAAGGACGGCCGGCCCATGTTTGCCTACGCCTTCGAGGGCTACTGGAAGGATGTGGGGACGCTGGACAGCCTGTGGGACGCCAACATGGACCTGCTGGACCCCAACGACCCCATCAATATGCGGGATTCCAGCTTCCGCATCTACGCCCGGAACTACGCCTCCCCCGCCACCCGCGTGGATCCCGGCGCCAAGGTGAACAACTCCTTTGTGGCCGAGGGCTGCATCATCCGGGGCACTGTGGAGCACTCCGTGCTGTACACCGACTGCGAGGTGGAGGAGGGCGCCATCGTCACCGGCGCGGTGATCATGCCCAACACCAGGATCTGCAAGGGCGCCAACGTCAGCTACGCCATCGTAGGCGAGGGCTGCGTCATTGAGGAAGGCGTAAAAATCGGCGAGCGGCCCGAGAACACCGACAAGGATAACTGGGGCATCACCGTGGTGGGGCATAAGAAGGTTCTCCCCGCCGGCTCCGTCATCAAACCCAAGGAAATTATTTAAGGGGGTGTCCACCATGAACATGACTGGTATTATTTTCTCCGAGATGTATTCTGACGAGCTTAGTTCCTTTACCTATGACCGCAATATGGCCGCGATCCCCTTTGGCGGGCGTTACCGTCTGGTGGACTTCGTGCTGTCCAACATGGTCAACTCCGGCATCATCAACGTGGGTGTGCTGGCCACCCAGCATTACCACTCCCTGATGGATCACCTGAACAACGCCCAGCAGTACGATCTGAACCGCAAGAATGGCGGCCTCCAGCTCCTGCCCCCCTTCGCCACCCAGAACGTGGGCGCCAACCACCGGGGCAAGCTGGACGATCTGCGCAATGCCCTGGACTATCTGGAGACCGTCTCCACCACCCCCTACGTCCTGCTGGCGGATGCCTATGTGATCTGCAACATTGACTACCGCCCCGCCTTGGAGGATCACATCGCCAGCGGCTGCGACATCACCCTGCTGGCCACCAAGCAGGCCGAGGATTCCGAGATCGACTGTCCTTCCGTCATGCGGGCGGACAACGGCCACCGGGTCACCTCCTATGCCCTGGAGTGCCCAGCCAAGGCCGGGGATTACGCCAGTATGGGCCACCTGATCATCTCCCGCGAGCTGCTGGTCAGTGTTATCCGGGACTACACCTCCCGTGGCATCTATGACTTCCAGCGGGACTTCATCCAGCATGAGTTCAACCGGGGCCGCCTGTCTATCAACCTCTATGAGGTCAACGACGTGGTGCTGCGCGTGCGCAACGTGAACGAGTATTTCCACAACAGCCTGTCCATCATCGACGGCTCCGTGGGTACGCCCCTGTTCCGGGGCGACCGGCCCATTTTCACCCGCGTCACCGACGAGGTGCCCTGCTACTACGGTATGGAGTGCGAGCTCGGCTGCTGCGTCATCGCCGACGGCTGCATAATCGAGGGCAAGGTGGAGAACTGCGTCCTCTCCCGGGGCGTGAAGATCGGCAAGGGCGCCACCGTGAAGAACTGCGTCATCATGCAGGGCAGCGTGGTGGGCGAGGGCGCCAGCCTGGAGAACGTGGTGGTGGACAAGTGGGTCACCATCACCGACGGCGCCCAGCTCAAGGGGTTGTCCTCCAATCCCGTTGTGATCCGTAAAGGAGTTACGGTATGAAGATCTTATTAGCCACCAGTGAGGCCGCGCCGTATATCAAGACCGGCGGCCTGGGCGACGTGGCCGCCGCCCTTCCAAAGGCGTTGGCGGAATCCCCCAACACCGAGGTGGCCGTGTTCCTGCCCTATTATAAGGCGATCAAGGACAACCCGGAGTTCGAACTGGAATATATCACTAACTTCACCGTCCCCCTGTCCTGGCGCAGCGTGTACGCCGGACTGTTCCGGGCGGTGAGCAAGAAGAAAAAGCTCCAGTACTACTTCATTGACAACGAGTACTACTTCTACCGGGACGGGTGCTACGGCCACTATGACGACGGCGAGCGTTTTGCCTTCTACTCCAAGGCCATCCTGGAGGCGCTGCAATATCTGGACTGGTACCCCGACGTCATCCATGCCAACGACTGGCAGACAGCCCTGGTGCCGGTGTTCCTGCGGGCCTTCTACATGGGCGCGGAAAAGTACCAGCCCATCAAGACCCTGTTCACCATCCATAACATGGAGTACCAGGGCCGCTTCCCCGACGACTTTGTGGACGGGTGCCTGGGCCTGCCTGAGGACTGGAAGGGCACCATGCACTTCGACAACGGCTGCAACCTGATGAAGGCGGTCATCCTCACCGCCGACCGGGTGAGTACCGTGTCCCGCACCTACGCATTCGAGATCCAGAACCCCTATTTTGCCCACGGCCTGCACGACGTACTGCGCCAGCACAGCTATAAGCTCAGCGGCGTGGTGAACGGCATCGATGTGGAGGTGTTCGACCCCGCCAACGACCCGTTGATTTACGCCAACTTCTCCGCCGGGGACATGGAGGGCAAAGTGAAAAACAAGCGCTTCCTCCAAGAGCGGCTGGGCCTGGCCGTCCGGGATGACGTGCCCATGATCATCATGATCACCCGTCTGGTGGGGCACAAGGGCGTGGATCTGGTGCAGGCGGTGATGGACGATCTCATGTGGGACGATCTCCAGCTGGTCATCATCGGTACCGGCGAGTGGCAGTACGAGGAGATGTTCCGCTCCTGCGCCGGCCGCTTCCCCGCCAAGATGTCCGCCAACATCGTGTTTGACAACACTCTGGCTCATCAGGCCTACGCCGGGGCGGATCTGGTGCTCATGCCCTCCAAGCAGGAGCCCTGCGGCCTGACCCAGCTCATCGGGATGCGCTACGGCACCATCCCCATTGTCCGGGAGACTGGCGGCCTGTTCGACACGGTCCCCGCCTACAACATCGAGACGGGGGAGGGCAACGGCTTCACCTTCAAGAGCTACAACGCCCACGATATGCTGGACGCCGTCCGCCGGGCCGAGGCGCTGTTTCAGGACAAGGAGCATTGGGCCAAGCTCCAGCGGGGCGTCATGGCCTACGACAGCTCCTGGAAGCGCTCTGTGCAGGAATACTGGGACATTTACCGTTCTTTGGTGGATTAAATCCCGCCCGATTTGCCAGATTTCAGTCCTTTCCTTGCAAATTTATAAAAAAGAGGAAAAAACTGAAAATAGTGGTTCAAACGTACGCGTTTTTGTGGTATAATAGTTGGGCGTATGTCTCGCCCTGTGCAAGCACAGCCTGCGGGAGCGGGCTGTGCTTGCTTTTTGTAAATCCTCCGGCCAAAGCCGGTTAAGAAGGGAACGATCATCATATGGATGAGAAACAGATTATCAGTCAATTAGATGAAATGCTGCTGGTGCGCTACGGCTGCTCCGTGCAGACCGCATCCCCCCAGCAGGTGTACCGCGCCCTGTGCTACGTGGTCAACGGAATGCTGGCCACCAAGAGCGCCGAGTTCTATCAGAAGAACAAAGGCAAGCAGGTCTACTATATGTCCATGGAATTTTTGGTGGGCACCTCCCTGCGCAACAACCTGTACAACCTGGGGCTGGAGGATATGTTCACCAAGGCGCTGAACAAGTGCGGTGTGGACATCCACGATTTGTACGGGATGGAGCCTGACGCCGGCCTGGGCAACGGCGGCCTGGGCCGTCTGGCCTCCTGCTATATGGACTCCGCCGCCAGCCTGAACCTGCCCATGACGGGCTATTCTATCCGGTATGAGTTCGGCATCTTCAAGCAGAAGATCGTGGACGGCTGGCAGGTGGAGTTTCCCGATGACTGGCTGAATATGGGCGACGTGTGGCTGGTGCCCCACGAGAGCGAGGCGGTGGAGGTCCGCTTCGGCGGGAGCGTCCATGGCTGGGAGGACAATGGCAAGTACCGGGTGAAGCATCTGGACTTCCAATCAGTCATGGCGGTGCCCAACGAGATGTATATCTCCGGATACGACAGCCAGGCCGTCAACCCCCTGGTGCTGTGGAGCGCCAAATCCCCCAACAGCTTCGATATGTCCGCCTTCTCCCGGGGCGACTACGCCAAGGCTTTGGAGGGGGACACCATGGCCGAGGTCATCTCCAAGGTACTCTATCCCGCCGACGACCACATTGAGGGCAAGCGCCTGCGCCTGCGCCAGCAGTATCTGCTGGTGTCCGCCTCCGTGCAGACCATCCTCAAGAAGCACCTGCGGGATAACAAGACCCTGGATAACCTGCCGGACAAGGTGGCCATCCACATCAATGACACCCATCCTGCCCTGTGTGTGCCCGAGCTGATGCGCCTGCTGGTGGATGAGCACAACTACAGCTGGGATAAGGCGTGGGACATCACTTGCCGCACCCTGTCCTACACCAACCATACCGTCATGAGCGAGGCGCTGGAGCGTTGGAACGTGGATCTGTTCCAGCAGCTTCTGCCCCGGGTGTACCAGATCGTGCAGGAGATCGACCGCCGCCTGCGGGTGGATCTCCACGGCTACTACGGCAATGACATGGGCAAGATTGAGTACATGGCCGTCATCAGCAAAAACGAGATCCGCATGGCCAACCTGTGCCTGTCCGCCTGCCACAAGGTGAACGGCGTGTCCAAGCTCCACTCCGAGATCCTCACCGATTCCATTTTCCGGGATTACTACCAGATGGAGCCGGATCACTTCTGCAATGTTACCAACGGCATTGCCTACCGCCGCTGGCTGTGCCAGTCCAACCCCAAGCTCACCGCCCTGCTGAAGGAACTGATCGGCGGCGGCTTCACCAAGGACAGCAGGGAGCTGGAGAAGCTGATGAAGTACCACGATGATCAGAAGGTGCTCCAGAAGCTTCAGGACATCAAGCTGGACAACAAGAAGCGGCTGGCGGATCTGATCCTAAAGCGCAACGGCGTGGTGGTGGATCCCGGCTCCCTGTTTGACGTGCAGATCAAGCGCCTCCACGAGTACAAGCGGCAGCTGCTCAACGTGCTGCAGATCCTCCATATGTACCTGGAGCTCAAGAACAACCCCAACGCTCCCTTCCAGCCCCGCACCTTTGTGTTTGCCGCCAAGGCGTCCGCCGGCTATATCATGGCGAAGCAGATCATCCAGCTCATCGTATCCGTGTCCAACATGATCAACGCCGACCCCGCCGCCCGCGACAAGCTGAAGGTGGTCTTTATGGAGGACTACAACGTCTCCCTGGCTGAAATCATCATCCCCGCCGCCGAGATCTCCGAGCAGATCTCCATTGCCGGCAAGGAGGCCAGCGGTACCGGCAACATGAAGCTGATGATCAACGGCGCGGTGACCCTGGGCACCCTGGACGGCGCCAACGTGGAGATCCACGAGCAGGTGGGCGATGACAACATTGTGCTGTTCGGGCTGAAAACCCCGGAGGTCAACGAGCTGCTGCAGCGGGGCTACAACCCCCTGGACTACGTGCGCGGCGATCCGGAGCTGAAAGCGGTGATGGATTTGCTCATGGGCGGCATCGGCGGAATGCACTTTGATGATATTGTGCGCTCCCTCACCACCAACCACAAGGGTCCCGCCGATCCCTATATGTGCCTGGCCGACTTCCACGACTATGTCCGTGCCCAGCGGGATGTGTCCGAGATCTACGGCGACAAGCGCCGCTTCAACAATATGTCCTTGGTAAACATCGCGAAGGCGGGCTTCTTCTCCGCCGACCGCGCGGTGGAGGAGTATGCCAAGAACATCTGGTATATGAAATGAGGTAAAAGCATGAGACGGGTTTGCTTCGGCGTAGACATCGGCGGCACCACCATTAAACTGGGGCTGGTGAGCCAGGAGGGGGAGCTGCTGGAAAAGCGGGAGTTCCCCACCCAGCGGGATCTGGACGCCGCTTTTGACGATATCGCATCCCACGTCCGCCAGGTGATGGGGAATTTCCCCGACGCCGGGTGTACCGGCGTGGGGGTGGGCGTGCCCGGCCCGGTGCTGGAGCAGTCGTGGGTGCATGGCTGCGTGAATCTGGGCTGGGGCGACATTGATGTGGCCCGGGAGTTGGGCCGGCGGGTGGGCTTCCCCGTCCGGGTGGCCAATGACGCCAACCTGGCCGCCTTGGGCGAGATGTGGCAGGGCGGCGGCAAGGGCTGCCGCAACCTGGTGCTGTTCACCGTGGGCACCGGCGTAGGCGGCGGCGTTATCTGCGACGGCCGCATTGTGGCCGGGGCCGCCGGCGGCGGCGGGGAGGTGGGCCACCTGCCCATGCCCTTCCGGCCGGATTGGAAGTGCTCCTGCGGCAAAACCGGCTGTCTGGAGGTCACAGCCTCCGCCAGCGGCATCATCCGGGCCGCCAGGGAGTTTTCTCCATTCAAGGAGATGGAAACCGTCACAGCCAAGGACGTGTACGATGCTGCGGAGGCGGGGGACGAGAACGCCAAACGGGTGACCCGGGAGGCGGGCAGCGCCTTGGGCATGGCTGCGGCCATCGTGAGCTGCGTGGTCAACCCGGAGGTCATCCTGCTGGGCGGCGGCGTGTCCGCCGCGGGCCGGGCCCTGCTGGATCCGGTGGAGGCCGCGTTCCACAAAGACGTGTTCCCGCCCTGCGGGGGAGTACGCTTTGCCCTGGCCGAGCTGGGCAACAACGCGGGCATCTTCGGCGGCGCGGCCCTGTTCTTTACCCAGGCATAAAAACGGTATATTCTTTATAAAAAACAGGAGGAACGGTATGCTGAAACTTGATTTATCCCATCTGGAGGGCGTGATCTCCCAGGAGCAGATTGACGCTATGGCTCCCGAGGTGGAGGCCGCCCACGCCAAGCTGTACTCCAGCACCGCCCCCGGCGCGGACTTTACCGGCTGGGTGCGCCTGCCCGAGGATTATGACAAGGAGGAGTTTGCCCGCATCCAGAAGGCCGCCGCCAAGATCCGCAGCGATTCCCAGGTGCTGGTGGTCATCGGCATCGGCGGCTCTTATCTGGGTGCCCGGGCCGTGCTGGAGGTGTTCCCCTCCGACGGCCCCGAGATCTGCTTTGTGGGCTGCTCCCTCAGCCCCAACGAGTTGGACAACGTGATCCGCAGGCTGGACGATAAGAGCTGGTCCATCAACGTGATCTCCAAGTCCGGCGGCACCACTGAGCCCGCCGTGGCCTTCCGGGTGTTCCGGG
>CAJTVM010000077.1 GCA_910579595.1 uncultured Oscillospiraceae bacterium | reverse complement strand
CAATGATTCCTGCGAAAATTTGCCTTGCCTGACGGGAAAATCCCTCGCCCATCCGCCGGTTTCGTCTGTGAATACAGGTTCTGAGAGGAGGAATCGCAATGTATCACAAACATGAGCGGGCAATTATTTCTGTCCTGTCTTTTGTGATTCCAGGGTTGGTCATGCTGTGGATCTTTTTTTCTCTGGGCTTTGCCCCTTGGGGGGATAAGACAGTCCTGGTGTCCGATATGTCATCACAAAATGTGGATTTCTTTTGCGCGCTGAAAAACGGGGATCTGTTTTATTCCTGGTCTAAAGTGCTGGGTTCCGGGTATATCGGGGTATTTTCCTGGTTTGTTTCCAGCCCATTGTCTGTACTCACCCTGTTGGTTCCCAACGAAGCCATGCCGGTGGGGCTGATGTTTCTGACCGTGTTGAAGATCGCGCTGTCCGGGCTCACCTTTTCCATATTCGCCCAGCGGAGGTTCCCTGGTTGCGGTATTTCGGTGGTGGTGTGCGCGGTGTGCTATGCGCTGATGTCCTACAATGCCGCCTATTCCATGCTGATCATGTGGCTGGACGGGGTGATCTGGCTGCCCCTTATCCTGCTGGCCATAGAGCGGATCCTGGCGGGCCGGGGTGCGGGGCCGCTCATCGCGGCGCTGACCGTGTGTTTCCTCTCCACCTGGTATATCTCCTACATGATCGGGATCTTCTGCGCAATATATTTGTCCATGAGGCTGGTGGCGCTGAAGCCGGACAGGAAAGGGCTGGGGCGTATTCTGGTCCGTTTTTTCGGCGGAGCGGCCTGTGCCCTGGGGCTGACCGCGTGGATGTGGCTGCCTGTGCTGCTATCCACGTTCCAGGGGAAACTCAATGGGATCAATTTCTCATGGGTCTATACAAGCCTGGTGCTCTGCAACCCCATTCTACTGCTGGGGCAGCTGCTGCCGGGGCAGTACGGCGCTATTGACAACAGCGCGCTTCCTTATGTGTTTTGCGGGACGTTGACTATGATCCTGGTATTGGCCCACTTCTCCTTCTGGGAGCCCTACTGGCGGGAAAAGCTGGCGGAACGGGTTGTGTTGGCGCTGCTGGCCCTGTCCATGATCCTGTCCCCGCTGGACAAGGTGTGGCATCTGTTCCAGCGACCCAACTGGTTCCCCTACCGGTACGCGTTCCTGTTTTCATTCTTTTTGCTTTATTTGGCGGTGCAGGCGCTGCCGCATATATTGGAATGGCTGCGGCGGAAGCGGGGACGCCGGGTGGAGCGGGCCGCAGCCCTGCTTTTGACGGTATTTATTGTGGTGGAGATGGGTCTGAACGCAAAAGGGTTTTATGCCAGTTTGCAGGACCAGTACGGTTCCAACTCCTATGAGGTGTATCATAGCTACTATACCGCCAACACCCGGCTGGCCGCCGCGGCAAAAATGGATGCCGGGGACGAATTTTACCGCATGGGGGCTTTCGTGGATCGGGGTCTCAATACCCCGCTGGCCTTTGGCTACCCGGGCATTACGCATTACAGCAGTTTTTACAATTATGATATCAATTTCCTGCTCAAAATGTTGGGACTTTCACAGGACTGGTACTGGTGTTTCTATCGAGGTTCTACCCCCGCCACAGATGCGCTGCTGGATATAGGTTATGTCATCAGCCGGACGGAGCTGCCCGGATACCAGCGGATTTCAGAGGCAGGTGGACTGACCCTGTGGAAAAACCCCAACGCGCTGCCCCTGGCATTTCTGGCGGAAGGCGTCCTATCCGATGTGCCGGAAGGGGTAGATCCATTTGAGCGGCTGAATAACCTGTATTCGGGTCTGCTGGGGGATTCTGTGGAGCTGTTTACCCCTGCGCCTGTCCAGGTGGCCGCATCAGATGGGGGGCAAAGCGTTTTCCAGCTTACCGGTACCGGCAGGCCGGTCTACATCTGCCTGACCAATAACGGTTTTCAGGCAGTATCCGTGAATGATGCTTGGCGCGTGGAATTGAATAGTGACGAAGCCAGCTGTGTGTACTGCCTGGGCACTCCGCAGGAGGGGGAGGTATGGACGGTCACGGTCCGCCACACGCCCGGCTGGGCTGGGGGACTGTGGGAGTGCGATCCGGATGTCCTCCATTCCGCGGTGGGGCGTCTGGACAAAGCGGAAATCTTGTCGGTAGAGGACAGCGGGCGCGTGCGGCTGACGGCCCATGTGGATGAAGGGCAGACGCTGGTCACAACGATCCCCGCGGAAAAGGGCTGGAGTGCCTATGTAGACGGGGCGCGGGCGGAGACAGGGACTTGGCTGAGTGCTTTTCTGTCCATAGAGCTGCCGGCAGGGGAGCATTGTGTCGAGCTGCGCTACACCCCGCCGGGATTGGTTCCCGGGCTGGTATTGGGGGGCTGTTCCGTCCTGGCACTGGCTCTTTCCATAGCTTTAAGACGGATGCAGAATAGAAAACAGAATCTCCAAAGGCAAAGCGAACCGAAAGAAATACCGTGATCGACCGGGCAGGAACTTCGCCCAGCAAAACAAATTGAATGCCGTTCCTCTTTCCCAACCGCCGCCCGTTTGATCGGGCAGGCGGTTGGGCTTTTTTTGATCGTTTTGGAAAGGCAGGGGGCAGGCATGAGGGGAAAGCGCATACGGCTTCAACACGCTCCGGCGCTGTTGGCGCCAATACTCCTTGCCCTCGCGAGTTACCGGCTTCCCATGCCGGTTTCGGAACTGAAGGTGTTCCCGGACTGCAAGGGCCGGCCCGCCTACTATGTATGCCCCCGGTGCGGGCTCACCATGGAGCGGGAGTTTATGAATTTCTGTGACCGCTGCGGCCAAAGGCTGGATTGGCGTGGCTATAAAAATGCGAAAATTGTTTATTCCAGCTCAGATTTTCAGCCTGATTGATAGGACAAGTGTTGTTGGATTTATGCTGTGACGAAAAATTAAACTCTCTGCTCATCAGGGCCAGGAGCGCGACCTCATGCGTTCCTGGCCTTTTGTATTTTACGCCCCGATGCCGGGGGCCGCCTCCAGAAAGCTGTTCCTAAGCCAGACAATATTCAGATTTTTGGAGGAGAGACTATGCGTATAATCGCGGTTCTCAAAAAATTTTTCGAGAATTTTTCTTATGTGTTCTTGGTGCGAACACTTTACCTGCTACGATTAGATCCAGAGGGCAGTGGAAGGGCGGTGAGGGCATGAATCTGGTAGAAAATATATTTGAACGCCGCCAACGTTTGATGGAAGTGTTATGCCTTAGACGGCATGATACATACGACAATTTGGCAAGTGAGTTCAAAGTTTCCAAGATGACAATCCGTCGGGACATTGCGGCGCTCACATGTTCTTACCCTATTGAAACTGTTCGTGGCCGATACGGTGGAGGAGTCCGGGTCAGGGCTGATTACTGGCCCTACCGCAAGGCCCTCAAAAAGAAGCAGATCAAGCTGCTTATTAAAATAAGCGCCACGCTTCACGGCGATGATCTGGCTACGATGAGCAGTATCATTTTCCAGCTTGCTCCCTGACCCAAATCCTGCACCTTGAAAAATAACGGGACAAGTTCCCGTTCATAGTCAATATGTAAGTGTGCGTCCCACACATGCTACCCAATCGCCAAGACTGCCTGCGGGCCAGGGCCGGAGGAAAGGAGGTGATCCCTTCCGCTCCCTGCCCGTCAAAACGATAGCATCAAAGGCACGAGCGACATCTGGATGGCCAGACGGCGCTGGCATTGCCGCCAGATGTGGGAGCACCGCAACAATCCGTACCGCAGGATAAAAGGGGGGTACTGGGGGAACGGCCTGGGCAGCTTAGTCAACTGCCGCCACCGTCTGCCAGTATCGCGCCGCCACGCCAAAGGCGGGCTTACATATTCCCGTGCCGGGGGCGAGCAGCAGGGCGGTCATGCCGCCTGATAATACGGCACACATTTTAGATATAGGGTATGGGAGGGACACCCGTGTCGGTCAATTTCTCTCACAGAATGGGAGCGCAAACAGGATCGGCGCGGCCCCCCCGCCCAGCTTGCGGGATGCAAGACCCGGCACCATCGGATATTCCGGCGGTGTTGGGTGTTCCATCCAGCAGGGATGAACGACAATACGGCCAATGGCCAGGAGGTGGTTAAAACGCAAATTCCGATTTTTCAAATCAATGTCAACGACGGACGGCGTGAGGCAGACCAGGGTGCTGTGCAGGATCTGGCAGACAGCATTGCCGAACTGGGGCTAATTAACCCCATCACCGTAGACCAGGACTACACACTGATCGCCGGACTGCATCGGCTGGAGGCGGCGAAACAACTGGGTTGGAGGTCAATTGAGTGTACGGTTAGCGGATTAGAAGGGTTACAGGCAGAACTGGCGGAGCTGGACGAAAATTTCGTGCGCAAAAATCTATCTGACAATGAATTTCGTGAACTGCTGTTGCGGCGGAAAGAGCTTTATGAAAGTCTGCATCCAGAAACAAAGCACGGTGGTGATCGAAAAAGCGAAAAAATCAAACGCGCAAAATGCGCACTTGATTCCGCTCCTTCATTTATTGAGGACACCGCTGAGAAACTAAATATCCATCCCGCTACCGTCAGACGGGAAATTCAGACCGCAAAAAACCTGACCCCAGAGGCAAAGGAAATTATTCGAGGCGCGGATGAAAAAGTTACGAAACAATCCGCTCTGAGAATTTCCCGGTTGGCTCCAGATCAGCAAAAAGAAGCCGCAGCGCAACTTGTGGCGGGCGAGATTCGTTCAGTGGACGAGTACCATCCCACTCCAACGCAGACGGAAAGTCCGGCCCCATTCCCCGCGCCCCCTGCAACAGAGGGCTACTACCCCACCATCAGGGATTCTGTGGCTGACCTGAAAAACCCGAACAAGGAGCGGCGGCGTACACCGGACAGCTTTCTCATGACATTTTCCTATTTTTTGCAGCGATTCTGTCAAAGCATGGATAGCTACACCGGCCCGGAGTACGATGAAGTCTTGCCAGTCCTGACCCAAGAGCATTTGGATTTGATTGAACAGAAAATCCAACTTGTCCACAATGCTTTAGATGAGTTATTCGATAAAATAGAAAGGAAGGTGCAAAAATGAGCTATCGCAGGAAAAAGCACACCCCCGGCGGCCAGCTCCGGGAGGATTCGCGGCAAATGACACTCAGAGGCATGAACGCCGACACCCAAAGCGAAGAAATGCTGCTCCCTACCGACGATTTGTATTCCGGCCAGCCCTATCAGCGCCCGGTTCTGGATCGTGACGTAGACAAGCTGGTGCGGGAGTGGGATCCGCGCCTGTTGACGCCGCTGGTGGTCAGCTTCCGGGATGGACACTACTATCTGGTGGACGGGCAACACCGGGTCTGCGCCATGCGCAAGAAGAACGGCGGCAAGGACGTGACTGCCCTCTGTCGGGTGTACCATGGCCTGACTTATGAGCAGGAGGCGGAGCTGTACTACAAGTTGGATCGGGCCAAAGGCCATCTTCGGCTGGCTCATGCCACCAAAGCCCTGGTGGAGTCCGGCGCAGACGCGGAGATCATTGAGATCAAACGTCTGCTGGAGGGCGCGGGCTTTGTGTGGGCGCTGGACAAGCCCACCGGGGAGCCGTTTGAAATCGAGGCCACCCGCGCCGTGATCAGCGCCTATCACCTGCTGGGCGGAGCGTCGTTCTCCCGGATGCTGGGGCTGATTGCCAAAACGTGGCGCGGCACCCCCGCCTCCCTCAACGCTTCCATTCTGTCCGGCATGGCGCTGTTTTTGAAAACCTACGAGACGGAGCTGGAGGATGAGATTTTCATCAAACGGCTGTCCGCCGTGGCCCCGGAGGAAATCATCCGGCGGGGAAAATCGGACTTTTCCACCAATAAAGCGGCCCTGCGATTCGCCCGGGTCATTCTCAACAAATACAACAGCCAGCAGCGCGGGGGCCGGAAGCTCACCTACCGCTTCAAGGGCTGAACCACTACATAATACCGCCGCTTGCTGAAACGGTTTGCGGCGGTTATTTCATTTCCGGTCTGGAATAGAAGGGAGCCAAAATATGGAACAACACACTTATACCAGGGAGGAAGTTGAGGCTATGCAGAATGTGGATCTCCGCACCGTAGACCCGGATATGCTGCGGGACATTCGGGACGTGAAGGTCAATACCGCTCTGCCCAAGCGGGAGCGGATTCTGGACTTCATCCGTCAAATCGGCAACCCCTACTGCTACCGCCACGGGAAATATGTGGTGAAGGTCAGCTTCACCGACACAGACGTGACTTTGGAGGATCGGATGCTCTCCTACATACGCTTAAAATGCTGACAAGAAAATTTTTGCAAAACACTCTGGACATTGCCAAAAAGTTATGTTAACATAGCGGCAATAGGACAGCCCGGCGCTCCCCTGGTTGTTAAAGTGTTTTGCTGATTTAACTTTAACAATTAGGAGAGAAGAATATGAACATTTCCGCTGAACAGGTATGGAATACCTGTGGCTATGTGCGCCTGTCCCGGGAGGACGGCGACAAGGAGGAGAGCAACAGCGTCACGGACCAGAAAGATCTGATCCGTGACTACATGACGCGCCACCCGGAGCTGCGGGAGTGCGGCATGAAAGTGGATGACGGCTACACAGGATCCAATTTTGACCGTCCGGCCTTTCAGGAGCTGATGGCCGAGGTCAAGGCTGGCAAGATCAACTGCATCGTGGTCAAGGATTTGTCCCGCTTCGGCAGGGATCACCTGGGCGTGGGGGAGTATCTGGAACAGTTATTTCCCTTCCTCGGTGTGCGTTTTATCGCAATCAACGACAACTATGACAGCCTGCACAGCAACGCGGAATCTGACGAGCTGGTCATCCCGTTCAAAAACCTCATCAACGAGGCATATTGCCGGGATACCTCGGTGAAAACACGGAGCCAGCTTGAAATCAAACGCCAGCGCGGAGATTTCATTGGCTCTTTTGCTGTTTTTGGCTACCGGAAGGATCCGGAGAACCGTCACCGTCTGCTGGTAGATGAATACGCCGCCGGTGTGGTGCGGGATGTGTTCAAGTGGAAGCTGGGAGGAATCAGCACCATTGACATTGCGGATCGCTTGACGCAGGCGGGTATTCCCACTCCCATGGACTACAAACGCTCCCAGGGGATGCGCTACTCCACGTCCTTCCGGCTGAAGGAAAAGTCCGTGTGGGACGCCGGGATGGTGCTGCGGATTCTGAAAAATCCGGTCTACACCGGCGTATTGGAGCAGGGGCGCGTGACCACCCCCAGCTACCGGGTGAAACGGCTGGTGGTGAAGCCCCGCGAGGAATGGGCGGTAGTGGAGAACTGCCATGAGCCGATCATCGACCGATACGACTTTGAAAGCGTCCAGAAGGTGCTTGCCCTGGACACCCGCACCAGCGTCAGCGGGAAGGCGGTGGAACTGTTCTCTGGCATGGTCTGCTGCGGCGAGTGCGGCGGGGCCATGATCCGAAAAACTGTTTCTTATGGCAAAAAGCGGTATGTTTACTATGTCTGTGCCGCGCACAAGAATGAAAAGCGCTGCTTCTCCCACTCCATGCGGGTGGAAACGCTGGATGAAATCGTGCTGGACGCGCTGAAAAAATACATCCAGGACGTGATCGACCTTTCTGATTTGCTGGAGCTGACCGACACGGCCCAGCTTCAGCAGGCAGGTATGCGGAAGCTGCAAGGCCGCTTGGAGCAGAAGCGGGAGGAAATCGACCGCAATCAGGCCCTTTTGCGCTCCCTCTATGAAAGCCTCGCTGACGGCGTGATCGACCGGGACGAATACCAGGATTTGAAAAAGACCTACTCCCGCCGCCGCAACCAGGCGGAGGAACAGGCCGAGGCCATTCAAGAGGAAATGAGCCGGGAAATGGGCAACTTCTCGGATGGCCGGGGCTGGATGGAACAGTTTCGCAAGCACCAGAACATTGACGCGCTGGACCGCACCATCATTGTATCGCTGATTGAGCGTATCCTGATGTTCCGTGACCGCCGGGTGGAGATCGTCTACCGCTGGCACGATGAATTTCAGTGGCAGATGGATTTGCTGCGGCAGGCCCAGGGGATCCTTCCCGGAAGGGAGGCGGTCTGAAATGGCGCGGACGAAACGCAAGGTCAATCCCATTCTGCCGGCAGCTGTCCAAACGGAACAGCCCCGCCGGGTTTATCAGGTGGGCGGCTATGCCCGCTTATCGGTAGAGGACAGCGGAAAACCCGGAGCGGACACGATCAGCACCCAGCGGGAATTGATTCAAAGCTACATTGACGGCCAGCCGGATATGCGGCTCTATGACCTTTACTGCGACAACGGACGGACGGGGACGAACTTTGACCGCCCGGAGTTTGAGCGGATGATGGAGGATGTCCGCTCCGGCAAGGTAGACTGCATTGTGGTCAAGGATTTATCCCGGTTTGGCCGCAACTACCGGGAAACCGGCAACTATCTGGAGCGGATTTTTCCTCTCCTGGATGTACGCTTTATCGCCGTCAATGACAACTTTGACACGCTGACCGCCGAGCGAACCCAGGACGGCTATATTGTGCCGCTGAAAAATATCATGAACGCCGTTTACAGCAAGGATATCTCCCGGAAGATTCTTCCGGCCCTGGCAACCAAGCAGCAGAACGGGGAGTTCATCGGCTCCTGGGCGGCATACGGCTATCAGAAATGCGCGGACGACCACCACCGGATCGAACCGGACGAGGAAACCGCCCCGGTAGTATGGGACATATTTCAGTGGCGGCTTTCCGGTTTAAGCTATCAGAACATAGCCCGGAAGCTGAATGAACGGGGAATCCCCTCTCCTGCCCGGTATCACTATCTGAAAGGTGACGCAAAGTCCGAGCGATACGCCAATACGGTGTGGAGTATTACTGCTGTCAAGAAAATCTGTACTGATGAGGTCTACCTGGGCCACATGGTTCAAGGGCGCAAGCGTTCCGGCTTTTCCGAAGGGCGAAAGCACTATAAAGTGCCGGAATCCGAGTGGGTGATTGTTCGCAACACTCATGAGCCGCTGGTGGATGAAGAAACCTTCCGCACGGTTCAGAGGATGGCGGCGGAGGCCAGCAGCGCCTATAAGGAGCGGCTGGGGCGGCATGACAGCTTGGGGAAGATCCCGAATATCCTCCGGGGCCTGATTTACTGCGCGGACTGCAAGCGGCCTCTGGTGCGGTATAAATCCGTGACCAACAAGGGGAAAAATCTCTACTACGTCTATATCTGCCCGACCCATTCCAATGATTTGACCTCCTGCCCCAAGAAGTATTTCCATGAGACAAAGCTGATTGAAATTCTTTGGGACACCTTGCGGCGTGAGATCGCCCTGGCTGAAAATCTGGACAAGCTGGTGCGCCAGTATAGTAAATCCGCAAAGGCGATCAGCTGGGAAGCGGAAACCAAGCGGGAGATCGCCGCCGCGAAACAGGCTTTCAGGCGTGCGGAAATGCTCTATGACAGCTTATACCAGAATTACGCCGACAAGCTGATGACCGAGCAGGAATACACGGAGATGAAACGGCAGTACCGCTCTGATATGGAACGGGCGCAGACCCGGTTGGAGGAACTGGAACAGCGGCAGAGGGACGAACGGCAGCAGACCACGGAAAACCCCTGGCTTACCGCCTGCGGTCAATTCAAGGAAGAAACCGCGCTGACGGGGGCTATGGCCCACGCTCTGATTGAGCGGGTGGAGATTGATGGCGCGGATCATGTTTCCATCGCCCTGCGCTACCGGGACAAATACAATGCCCTGCTCCGGCTGCTGGCGGCAGAGGGAGAGGCGGTGCCCGCATGAGCGTCATTACCGCCAAATATATCCGTCTGTCCTCGGAGGATGATGATTTAGGCAAAAGCGGCAAGATCGAATCCAACAGCGTCACGAACCAGAGAAATTTGCTGGACACTTTTATCAGCCGTACCCCAGAGTTGGCGGACACCAGCGTGATCGAGTTCTGTGATGATGGATGGAGCGGCAAAAACTTTGAGCGCCCCGCCGTCCAGGAGATGATCGCCCAGGCCAGGGCCGGGAAAATCCAGTGTATTGTTGTCAAGGATTTATCCCGTTTTGGCCGTGATTATCTGACGGTCGGCAACTACATTTCCTGCGTGTTCCCCTTCCTGGGGGTACGCTTTATCGCCGTCAACGATGGCTTTGACAGCATCCGGCCCGCCGATGTGGACAGCCTGGAAACCTCCTTCAAGACCCTTTTGTATGACCTCTACAGCCGGGACCTGTCCCGGAAGGTACGGAGCGCCAAGAAATTCCGTGCCCAGCGGGGGGACTTCCTCGCGCCTTTTGCCCCTTACGGCTACGTCAAGGATCCCAAGGACAAAACCCGGCTGGCCATTGATCCAGAGGCGGCGGAGACAGTGCGGCGTATTTTTCAACTGACGGCGGATGGTCACAGCGCAGACCAAATTGCTATGACTCTGAACCGGGAAACTGTGCCAACGCCCATGCTTTATAAGCGGGCGGCGGGTTGCTCCCGTACACACTGGCCCAGCATTGAGGAAAACAACTTCTGGACCGATACCGCAGTTGTAAAGATTCTCCGGGACGAACGCTACCTTGGTAAAAACATCTTCGGCAAACGGATACGGGACAGGGTAGGCCACACGCATACCGTCAAGGTCAGCCGTGAGGACTGGATCGCCGTGGAGAACACCCATGAAGGCATTGTAACGCGGGAAGAATTTGATTGTGCCCAGGCCACCATACGGAAGTATGTGGAACGTGGCGAGATGAAAAAACATGATTGGCCGCTGCGCGGTAAGATCCGGTGCGGCGTCTGCGGCCACGCAATGAGTTACAAGCTGGGTAAGCAGATGTATTTTTACTGCTTTACACCCCATTTTAACGATGCCTTTACTTGCGTGAAGCGAATCACGGAAACCGAAATTCTGGATGTTATTTCCGAGGGGCTTCATGTGCAGGCGCAAATGGCAGTGGAGTTGGGCCGGCTGTGGGAGGAACAGCACCGTGAACAGAAAAAAGACGCTTCTGCCCAACGAAAAGCTCTTGCTCGACTGCGTGAGACACACCAGAGGCTTTCCCAGCAGATCAACGGTCTCTATGAATCCTTCGCACTGGGAGAGATTAGCAAGCCGGAATATCTCGCGGCAAAAGCCTCCGCGGCCAAACAGCGGGACGATGCCGCCGCACGGATCAGGGAATTGGAGGCCGCGCTGGAAAACATGGACGCGGATGGCAGTTTGCGGAACGGGTTTGTTTCCACATTCGGAAAGTATCTGGATGTGAAGGAAATCACCAGCGAAATTACCACAGAGGTTTTGAAGGAAGTCCTCGTTTTTCCTGATAACCGGTTTGAAATCGTCTGGAATTACCGGGATGAACTGCAAAAGCTGATACTTGATTTACAAGGGGATCATCAGAATGGAGCATAAAAGAGCCTGGATTTATTGCAGGGTTGCGTACCCTGACGCCCGTGCACTGGCAATTCAGCAGACAGCATTGGAGACATTTGCCGAAAAGCAGTACTTTGAGATCGTAGGCACTACCGCAGAACAGGCCAACGGGCTGGACTTTTCCCGCCGGGGGCTGGCCGAGGTTTCTAATGCGGTAGACGCTGGGGAAGTTGACCTTCTGCTGGTAACGGACCTCTCCCGCTTGGGACGGGACGTGGTAAAGGCGGACGCTTATCTGCGCTGGCTGGAAGATCGGTTTGTCGAAGTGGTTTGTGCCGATGGCACGGTCCCGCAGACGGCCACCGAGATACTGCATAAGCTGATGAAAGCAAGCGGAGCAAATTGAACATAACACAAAGGGGATTCTCCGTCCGGGGACTTGGATGGAGAATCCCCTCGCAAAATCAACTCGCTTGCCGTGAAATCGAGCCAATTTCTCATATTCGACATTGTTCACAGTTTATTTACAATTTATTTTTGTTCCGTGCTTGACATTGGCGGATGAGGCGG
>CAJTVM010000076.1 GCA_910579595.1 uncultured Oscillospiraceae bacterium | reverse complement strand
GCGTTGCGCGGGACCGATCCATCATCGCTGCTTATATGGGGCAGACGGCACATCCTGCCTCCGGGGGCCGGGATTCATCCCTGCTGTAGCGGGTTGCAGGTACAGGGCACCGCTATCTCCCCGACTATCGCGGCCTTGCTGTGCGCTGAGGCGCCCAACAAGCTGACGGTTATTTTATCATGTCCGGACCAAATAATCAACTCGTTTTTGAAAAAAAGTCCACGCAGGGCAAATCCCTGCGGAAAAGGGGCGCTCCCCCACGGAAACGCCCCCTCCGCGCGGCTGCGCTTCGCCTGTTCGCGGCGCGGTTCTAAGCCCGCCGCTCACGCCGGCTCAGACGCACTTTTTACATCTTCAGCGAGCGGTCCAGGTGCTCCACGACCTCTCCCACCGCTTTGATGGCCCTGCCCGCCGCCTTCTGGGCGGACTGCTTTTTCTTCTTGGGCATCATCATCAGCCCCGCGGCAGCGCCCACCGCCATGGTGGCTCCAGCAATGGGCAGAACCACTTTTTTATCCATTTTCATGTCAATCCCTCCTTCGCGCTGTTAGCTTGCCCCGTTTTCGGCAAAAGCGAGGCGGGATTTTACATTGGAATATATTTCAATTCAACACCAGCGAAACCGGGCAGTGGTCGCTGCCCTGGACCTCAGGGTGGATAGCGGATTCCGCCACCCGCCCACCCAGCCGGCCGGACACGATGAAGTAGTCGATGCGCCATCCCGCGTTCTTCTCCCTGGCGTGGAAGCGGTAGCTCCACCAGGAATAGGCCCCCGCCTTGTCCGGGTAAAGCAGGCGGAAGGTATCGGTAAATCCTGAGCCCAGCAGCCGGGTCATAGCCCCCCGCTCCTCATCGGAAAAGCCCGCGCTGCCCCGGTTGGTCTTGGGGTTTTTCAGGTCAATCTCCTGGTGGGCCACGTTCAAATCGCCGCAGTAGACCACCGGTTTGGTGCGGTCCAGGCTTTTGAGGTACTCCAGCAGGTCGTCCTCCCACTCCATGCGGTAGCCGATGCGGGCCAGCTCGTTCTGGGCGTTGGGGGTATAGCAGTCCACCAGCCAGAACTCCGGGTACTCCAAGGTGATGAGCCGCCCTTCGTGATCATGCTTGTCAATACCCATGCCGTAAGAGACGGACAGCGGCTCCTGCCGGGCAAAAACGGCGGTGCCGGAATAGCCCTTCTTTTCCGCCGAATTCCAAAATTGGTGGTAGCCCGGCAGATCCACCGGCCCCTGGCTCCGCTCCATTTTCGTCTCCTGGAGGCAGATGAAGTCGGCGTCCAGCGCCAGTACAGAATCCACAAACCCCTTTTTCAGGCAGGCCCGCAGGCCGTTTACATTCCACGATACAAATTTCATATGGGTTCCACCCGCTTTCTTTTTTCCTGGAGCTGCCGCGCCAGCACCACGGCGGAAAAAACCAGCGCCGCCAGCATAAGCAGCATCTCAATCAGCATCACGAAAGTGCCGCCCCCTATACGGACAACATGGATGAATTTCAGCCGCAAATACACAATATAGCACATCAGGGACGATCCCCCCGCCAGCACCGCCGCCGGGACGCGCCGCACGTTGGAACAGGCCCAGCACAGGGTAAATACGTCGGCCAGGAAGAAGTAGCGCTCATGCATCCGGGGCAGCAGGAAAGGCACCCCGATGCACAGCACCACCGCCATGCCCATGGCCAGATCCCGGTCCAGCCTGTCCCGCAGCAAAAAGCCCAGCGCCAGCAGGGCCAGCACCAGCACCCCGGCGGCGGCAATCCCCAGGGCAGACAGCAGGGCGTCGTTCACCTCTGTCCCGTAAGGGACGAGCTGGTAAATGGACGGCGCGTTGAGTACCAGCCGGGGATACTCCCCCATCTGGTTAAAGTAAATGCCCAAAATTTCCCCGATGGGTTTCCCCAGCAGGACGGCGGGCACAATGGTAACCAGGTAGGTCAGCGGAAACGTCCACAGCTCCCGGAACCTCACTTTCCCCGCCAGCCACAGCACCCCCCACAGGGGCAGCACAAAAATGGCCTGGAGCTTGAAAGAAAAGGCGATTGCCATCAGGGCCACCGACATCTTGTTCTTCCCCTCCAGCAGCAGGGCGGCGGCGTGTATGGCCAGCGCGCCGTAGATGCTGTCGCACTGGCCCCAGAACGCGCCGTTGAGCACCACCGTGGGCAAAAGCAGCGCCGCCGCAAAAGCGATCAGGGGTGCGCGGCTCCCCTGGCGATCTTTAGTCAGGACGCGCACCAGCCGCAGGCTGCCCCACGCCAGCGCCACGTCAAACACAAGGGAAAATAATTTTATCAGATATAGGTCGGGAGTGGAGAGGTAGGAGATAAAGGCCATGAAATAGAGATAAGGCACATTGTAGTCCCCTACCGCTTTCGCCACCGCCTGAAAACCGCCGTTTTCCTGGAAAAACCGGTACCAATGGCTCAGGAAGTTATTGTAGTCCGAACCGGCGTAGTCCATGCACATCGCCCGCGCCAGCATGGCCGCTCCCACAGGCAGCAGCAGAACCAGCAGCGTATCCCGTCCGCAGCCCTCCAGCCGGAGCAGCAGCAGCGCCAGCGCCGCCAAAACCAGCAGCACTGCCGCTACAGCCGCGTGATCCGCCGTTCCGCCCCGCTCCAAGCCGAAGCAGACCCTTACCATTCCCGCCAGCAGCAGCGCGCCCAGCGCACCGCACAGGCCGGGGATATATTTTTTCCATGGTTTCTCCATGTGTCGGCCCTCCCGGATCCAAAAATCTGCCTATTATTCTACTACAACTCCCCTGTCTTGTCCAGCCCCGCCCCTCCCTGACGGAACATTTTTCCGCAGAACGGTTGACATTTCCCCAATCAGGCCTTATTCTAAAGAGAGCATCTATTTTTGCTTTTTTAGGATTAATGTATCCGACAGAACTGGAGGATTTCATCTATGTGCGGTTTTACCGGCTTTGTCTCCCGCTCCGCCCCTCCTGACGAGAAGGCGCTGCGGGCCATGGGGAACACCATCCGCCACCGCGGCCCCGACGGTGAGGGCCACTATATCGACGGACACTGCGCCGTCGCCCACCGCCGCCTGTCCATCATCGACCTGGCCAATGGCAACCAGCCCATGTACAGCCCCGACGGGCGGTATGTCATCGCCTACAATGGCGAAACCTACAATTTCCAGGACCTGCGGGAGGAGCTGTCTGCCCTGGGCCACAGCTTCCAAACCACCTGCGACACCGAAGCGGTGCTCCATGGCTATATGGAGTGGGGCCCGGAGGTGCTCAAAAAGATGCGGGGGATGTTCGCTTTTGTCATTTGGGACAAGGAAAAACGGGAGCTGTTCGGCGCCCGGGACCCCTTCGGCATCAAGCCCTTTTACTACGCCCAGATGGGAGATCTGTTCTTTTTCGGTTCGGAGTGCAAAAGCTTCCTCCCCCACCCCGGCTTCAAAAAGGAGCTGAACCCCGCCGCGCTGAAGCTGTACCTGACCTTCCAGTATTCCGCGCTGAATGAGTCCTTTTTTAAAAATGTGTACCGCCTGCTCCCCGGCCACTACCTGATCCACCGGGAGGGGCACACCGAGTTTGCCTCCTACCATTCCTTCTCCTTCGATCCCCAGCCCATGCCCTTGGAAAAAAGGGCGGCGCAGATCCGGGAGGTGGTCACCGAGTCCGTCAAGGCCCATGAGATCAGCGACGTGGAGGTTGGGTCCTTCCTATCCGGCGGCATCGACTCCAGCGTGATTGCCGCTTTGTCCCGGCCTGACAAGACCTATTCCGTGGGCTTCGCCAACAAGGATTTTGACGAGACAGGGGAGGCCAAGGCTCTTTGCGAGGAACTGGGGCTGCGCAACATCTCCAAAACCATCTCCGCTGAGGAGTTTTTCAGCGCCCTGCCCGCCATCCAATACTATGCCGACGAGCCCAACGCCAACCTGTCCACCGTACCGCTGTACTTCCTGTCCCAGCTGGCTGCAAAGGACGTAAAGGTGGTGCTGTCCGGCGAGGGAGCGGACGAGCTGTTCGGCGGCTATATCACCTATCACACCACAAAGCCCTTCCGGGCCTACCGCAAGACCCCGCTGGCATTGCGCAAGGCGGTGGCAAAGGGCGTGTCCAAGCTGCCCCGGTTCCATGGGCAGGGCTTCCTTACCAAGGCCGCCAAAGGGGTGGACGAATATTTTGTGGGACAGGCATTTATCTTCGACAATGATGAGGCGGAACAGGTGCTCACCCCCGCCTACCGCTCTGGGCTGACATGGCACGACGTGACGGAGCCATATTTTGAGGCGGTGGAGGACGCCGACGACCTGACCAAAATGCAGTATCTGGATCTGCACCTGTGGCAGCCGCTGGACATCCTGCGCAAGGCCGACCGCATGACCATGGCTCACTCCCTGGAGCTGCGGGTGCCCTATCTGGACCGGGAGGTGTGGGCGGTGGCCCGGGCCATCCCCAGCAGCCAGAAAATGCGGGGTAAGACCATGACCAAATGGCCTTTGCGGCTGGCGGCGGTGCCTATGCTGCCCGACGACTGGATCCACCGGGACAAGAAGGGCTTCCCCGTCCCCTTCATCGCCTGGCTGAGGGAGGCAAAGTATTACAACTGGGCCAAGGCTTTGATCAACCAGAGGTATGTGGCGGAGTTCTTCGATCAAAAATACCTGTTGGATCTGTTGGAGCGGCACTATTCCGGCCAGGAGAAAACCCACCGCAAGCTGTACACGGTGCTGTCCTTCCTCATCTGGTACCAGGTCTATTTCCCCGAAAAATGCGGCGCGGAGCCGTTCACCCCCAACAAATGATAAAAAATCCCGCCGTAGAGTTTGCGGCGGGATTTTTATTGGGCCCCCGCAAAGCCGGTCTCCAGGCTTTGTGGGGAGAGGAGGGGCAAGGGAGTGAACACAGTTTTCGCCGTAGGCGGAAACGCAATTGAGCGGACTTTGCCCCGATGATGTCGAAATGCGGAAAAACCGTTTCAATTTACTATTGAAAAAACATATCATTTTGATATAATATCGTTTGTACGTCTACGGACAACATAGGAGGACAACTATGATTCTGCGTGTTGGCATCGACATCGGCTCCACCACCGTGAAAGTGGTAGTGCTGGACGAGGAAAATAAGCTGCTGTTCCGTTCCTACGAGCGGCACTATTCCAAGGCCCGGGAGCGGGCCTGCGAAACCCTGCGCTCCATTGAGGATATGCTGAAGGGGAAGGACGTGCGCCTGGTGATCACCGGATCGGCGGGCCTGGGCGTGGCCAAGGCCGCGGGGCTGGACTTCGTGCAGGAGGTGTATGCCACCGCCGCGGCGGTGAACGCCTACATCCCGGACACCGACGCGGTGATCGAGCTGGGCGGCGAGGACGCCAAGATCATCTTCTTCGGCGGGGCCCTGGAGGAGCGGATGAACGGCTCCTGCGCCGGGGGCACCGGGGCGTTTATCGACCAGATGGCCACGCTGATGAACGTGACGGTGAACGAGCTGGACGCATTGAGCCTGAAGCACGAAAAGATTTACCCCATCGCCAGCCGCTGCGGCGTATTCGCCAAAAGCGATATCCAGCCCATCCTGAACCAGGGCGGGCGGAAAGAGGACGTGGCCGCGTCCATCTTCCAGGCGGTGGTGGATCAGACGGTGGCGGGCCTCACCCAGGGCCGGGAGCTGAAGGGCAAAATCGTCTTTTTGGGCGGGCCGCTCCACTTCCTCATGGGCCTGCGGGAGCGGTTTGTGGACACGCTCCAGTTAGATAGCGGCCATGCCGTCTTCCCCGAGGACGGCGACTGCTTCGCCGCCATGGGGGCGGCGCTGTGCGCGTCGGACTACGAAGCCAAGCCCTTTGACGATCTGCTGCGGCTGCTGGAGGAGAGCAAGGCCGCCACCTCGGTGGTGGACACCATGCCGCCCCTGTTTGAGAGCCAGGCGGACTACGATGCCTTCGCCGCCCGCCACAACGCCTCTACCCCGCCCCAGCTGGACATCAGAACCTACGAGGGCAACGCGTACTTAGGGGTGGACGCCGGCTCCACCACCACCAAGATCGCCCTCATCGCCCCGGACGGCGGGTTGCTGTACACCTATTACCACTCCAACCTGGGCAACCCGGTGGCCATTGTACTGGAGCAGCTCAAGGAGATTTACAGGCTGTGCGGGAACCGCATCAGGATAAAAGGCTCCGCTGTCACCGGCTACGGCGAGGACCTCATCAAAAACGCCTTCTCCTGCGACCTGGGGCTGGTGGAGACGGTGGCCCACTACCGCGCCGCCGCCCACTTCAACTCCGACGTGGACTTCATCATCGACATCGGCGGGCAGGACATGAAGTGCTTCAAAATCCGCAACGGCGCGGTGGATTCCATCATGCTCAACGAGGCCTGCTCCTCCGGCTGCGGCTCCTTTATTGAGACCTTTGCCAAGGCGCTGGGCTACAACATCGCGGACTTCGCCAAACTGGGCCTGTTTACCCAGAAGCCGGTGAATTTGGGTTCCCGGTGCACGGTATTCATGAACTCCTCTGTGAAGCAGGCCCAGAAGGACGGGGCCAGCGTGGAGGACATCAGTGCGGGGCTGAGCATTTCCATCGTAAAAAATGCCATCTATAAGGTCATCCGCGCCGCCAGCGCCGACGACCTGGGCAAACACATCGTGGTGCAGGGCGGCACCTTCCACAATGACGCGGTGCTCCGCGCCTTCGAGCAGGAGCTGGGCCGGGACGTCACCCGCCCCACCATCGCGGGTATTATGGGTGCGTTCGGCGCGGCGCTGGCTGCACGGGACCTGGGGCTGGAACAATCCGCCCTGCTGGACGAAAAGGCGCTGGTGGACTTCTCCCACACCGCCAAGCCCGTCACCTGCAATTTGTGCACCAACCACTGCTCCCTCACGGTGAATACCTTCGACGGCGGGCGGAAATTTATCTCCGGCAACCGCTGCTCCCGGCCCCTGGGCAAGGAGAAAGCAGCGCTGCCCGACCTGTACCGCTATAAATACGAAAAACTCCGCGCCATGGAGGGCAAGGGCTTTGGGGATGGCTCCCGGGGACGCATCGGCCTCCCCTTCGGGCTGAATATGTACGAAAACCTCCCCTTCTGGTTTGAACTGTTCACCCGGCTGAATTTCGAGGTGGTGCTCTCCCCCGAGTCCTCCCGGAAGCTGTACATCAAGGGCCAGCGCACCATCCCCTCCGACACGGTGTGCTACCCCGCCAAGCTGCTTCACGGCCATGTGGAAGCCTTGGTGGAGGCGGGGGTGGACGCCATTTTCTACCCCTGCATGTCCTACAATTTTGACGAAAAATCGTCGGACAACAACTACAACTGCCCGGTGGTGGCCTATTACCCCGAGCTGCTGGCGGCGAATATGCCCGACCTGAAGAAAACCCGGTTCCTCAACCCCTATGCCGGCCTGCACCGTCCCAAGGACTACGAGCGCATCGGCTCCCAGTGGTTTGCCGACACCTTCGGCGTGCCCCGGAGGGAGGCCGCTCACGCCATCCGGGCGGCATACCAGGCCTATGACCGCTATAAGGAGGACATTCACCGCACGGGCCAGCAGTACATTGATGAGGCGAGGGCCAAGGGCCTGCCCATTATCGTGCTGGCAGGCCGTCCCTACCATATCGACCCGGAGATTAACCACGGCATCAACGACCTGATCACCTCCTTCGGCTTCGTGCTGGTCAGCGAGGACGCGGTGGCTTTCCACGAGGGCTACGCCCCCCGGAAGGTGCTCAACCAGTGGACCTTCCAGGCACGGATGTACAACGCCGCCCGGTACGTTTGTGAACAGCCGGATATGCAGCTGGTGCAGCTGGTGAGCTTCGGCTGCGGCACCGACGCCATCACCGGCGACGAGGTGCGCTCCATCCTGGAAAACGGCGGCAAGCTGTATACCCAGCTGAAAATCGACGACATCAGCAACCTGGGCGCGGTGAAGATCCGCGTCCGCTCCCTGATGGCCGCGATGGAGGAACGAGCGCGACGATAGGCACATAGGGGAGCTTGGAACGGAGCGAGGGCAAAAGTCCAGCCGCCGAGCAACGGCGGTGAGTTTTGCCCGAGACGGAGCGAAAGCAACCCGGCCATGTGCCCAATCGGAGCGTGAAGACGTTGAAGGAGTGCTTCTAATGCATGATTTATCCATCTGCCAGGACACGCTGAACCGGGATCCGGTGCTCTACCTGGACATGACCGAGGCCATCCGCCGGGGGATCGGAACCGTCCTGTACGCCTCCCCCGCCGCCGCCCTGGTGGGCATCGTGTCCCCGACCTGTCCCGAGGTCTTTGACAGCTATCTCATGTCCTGCGCCGATATGGACGCCGCCCAGCTCCTCTGCGATCTGCTCCCTGACGGCGGCGATTCCCTGATCGCCGCCCACGAGGATTTTTATCTTCCCCTTCTGCAAGAGCGCTTCGGCCTGGACTTTTTCCTGGAGGGTGCCAGCTATCAGGCGGCATACCTTGGCGGCGGCCCCTGTTCCATTCCCGAAAGCCCCCTGACTGTGCGGCAATTAACGGTGGGCGACCTCCCCCAAGTGGCCGACAACTACAAGCTGGAGGGAGAGGACTACCTCCGCTCCCTTTTGGAGCGCGGCCAGCTCTTTGGCGGCTTCCTGGACGATGCTATGGCTGGCTTTGCGGGCCGTCACGCGGAGGGCTCCATCGGCCTTTTGGAGATATTCCCCCCATACCGCCGCCAGGGCTTTGCCACCGTGCTGGAACGGTACATGATCAACCAGGAGCTGGTCCTGGGCCACATCCCCTTTGGGCAGGTTTTGACGGACAACGCCCCCTCCCTGGCCCTCCAGCGCTCCTTGGGCATGACGCTCTCGGACGGAACGCTTTACTGGCTTTCCCGCACTTGATTTTCCCCTGACGAAAGGAACGGAATCTTATGGCTGAATTGGTTTACGACAAGGACGGGCGGCTCCTGTTCACCAAGGAGATGAAGCAGGAGTACACCATCCTCATGCCCCAAATGCTCCCCGTCCACTTTGGGATGTTCCGCCAGCTTCTGGTGCTGGAGGGTTATAAGGTGGATATGCTCACCACCAACCACCGGGGCATCGTGGACGAGGGCTTGAAATATGTCCACAACGACACCTGCTACCCCGCCCTGCTGGTCATCGGACAGCTGATTGACGCCATTAAGCACGGCAGCTACGACCCCCACAAAATCGCCCTGTTCATCACCCAGACCGGCGGCGGGTGCCGGGCGTCCAACTACATCCACCTGCTGCGCAAGGCGCTGGAAAAGGCGGGGCTGGAGTTTGTCCCTGTAATTTCAGTGAATCTGTCGGGGTTGGAGAAAAACCCCGGTTTCTCCCTCACCCTTCCCCTGATCCGCAAGATGATCTACGCCATGATGTATGGCGATCTGATTGTCAACGTGGCCAACCAGGTGCGGCCCTACGAGCTGAACCACGGCCAGACCGACAGAATGGTGGACGAGTGGCAGGGGAAGCTCATTGACGGCTTCCAGGCGGGTAAAGGCATGAGCCGCAAGCAGATGCGGGACAATTTCGACAAAATCATCACGGATTTCGACACCATCCCCGTCTCCCACGAGGAAAAGGTGAAGGTGGGTGTGGTGGGGGAAATCTACGTGAAGTTCTCCCCTCTGGGCAACAACAATTTGGAGGACTTCCTGCTGTCCGAAGGGGCGGAGCCCGTGGTGCCCGGCCTCACCGACTTCATGATCTTCAAGATCTTCAACCGCGAGGTGGATGTGAACATCTACGGCGGCCTGTGGGCAAAAAAGAAACTGTGCCAGGTGTTCAAGGGCTACATTGAGCACTGCCAGAGGGACATGATCGCGTCGCTGAAAAAAAGCCGCTTCCGCGCCCCCGGCACCTTTGAGAATATGCATAACCTGGTGCAGGGCTATCTGGGGGACGGCAACAAGATGGGCGAGGGCTGGCTGCTCACCGGCGAAATGCTGGAGCTGATTCATTCCGGGGTGCCCAACATCGTGTGCACCCAGCCCTTCGGCTGCCTACCCAACCACATCGTGGGCAAGGGCATGATCCGCCGCCTCAAGGACGACTACCCCAACTCCAACATCGTGGCCATCGACTATGACCCCGGCGCCACGAAAATCAACCAGGAAAACCGCATCAAGCTGATGCTTGCCAACGCCAAGGCCCTGGCCAAGCAGGGAAAGCAGCCCGTGGGCGCGGGCGTATAAAAGGAGGCAATTCCATGAAATTAGCCGAAGCTCTACAGGAGCGGGCGGATCTGAACCGCCGCATCCAGCAGCTCCAGCAAAGGTTAAATAACAATGCTGTCGTGCAGGAGGGGGAGCAGCCCGCCGAGGATCCCCAGGAGCTGCTCATTGAGCTGGACAACTGCGCCGCCAATCTGGAGCAGCTCATCACCCGGATCAACCTGACCAACTGCCGCACCGCGGTGGATGGGGAAAACCTCACCGCCCTGCTGGCCCGACGGGACGCGCTGAAGCTGCGGCTAAGCGCCTACCGCGACTTGGCTTACAGCGCAAGCCAGCTTGGCCGCCGGGGGACACGCAGCGAAATCAAGCTGCTCAGCACAGTCAATGTCCGGGAGCTGCAAAAGAACGTGGATGTACTGGCCCGTGAGCTGCGCCTGCTGGACAACTCCATCCAAGCGGCCAACTGGAGTACCGATCTATCTTGATTTCCTCCGCAGACCGTCGCCAGGTTGGAAGCAGGCTAAATTTCTGCTGCGAACCGTCAGCGAGCTTAGAACCTGTATTCACAACCTCGATTCACCGTCAGGCCGGGTCTTTTCCCGCCATGCCGCGTTAAATTTTCTTGAAATAAACGCAATGATTCCTGCGAAAATTTGCCTTGCCTGACGGGAAAATCCCTCGGTCATCCGGCGGTTTCGGCTGTGAATACAGGTTCTTAGAGTTCTTTTTTGATTCCTTTTTTTCCCGGGGCCTCCTACGCGGCTTAGGCCGCAGTGCCCACACAGCGGACACTGTGCACAAGAAAAAAGGAACACGGCAGTCGGTAGCTTCCGGGGCGAACGCATCTCCCCCGGCTGAGAATGAGCCGGACATGGATCGCGCCATGGGCAGGCGTAGAGAGGTTCGAGTCCCCCACGTCATCGTCACGCCCAGATCGCGTACAAACGCACCGTTACAGGGCTTAGGCCCCAATTAACACTGTACTACCTATGCGTTGACCGGAAGCGAGGGCGGGCTTGGGGAACTGCCGCCAACATACAAAAACCACCTGATCCAGGCGGTTTTGCATTTAGAGGAGGTTTTATGGACAAATTGCGATTTGTAGACGCTTGCACCGGCGAGCACTTCCATGCTATGTCCCTCATACACGCATTAGGCTGGCGGGACACCTATGTGGACGCGGTGCCCGCCGACTATATGGCACGGGAGATCACCAACGACCGCTGGGTAGAGGTGTTCCGCACCAACTACGAAACACAGAACGGCGTCCGCGGCCTGCTCCTCTACCGGGAGAACGAGCCAGTGTCCTGCCTCAACTACTGCCGCGCCCGGGTGACCAATTACAATGTGGGTGACATCTGCACCTTCGACAATACCGCTTATGCCGGCTGGGGAGAGATCGCCTCCTTCTACACCCTCCCCTCTGAACGCGGGCACGGCTACGGCGGGCTGTTGTTTGAGGAAGCCTGCCGCCGGATGAAGGCCGAAGGGTTTGAAAACGCCTTCGTGTTCGTCCTACGGGAAAACGAAAAGGCCCGGCGGTTTTACGCCGCCCACGGCTTTGTCTGGGACGGCACCCACGCCGAAATCCCCTTTCCACCCAGCACCATCTGCGTCGATCTTCGATATGTGAAAAAGCTGTAACCGATGCTCTGCTCCTATTGGGGCTTTCCGCTGATGAGCCTGCACCTGGACCTTCATTGGAGCATGGTTGTTGCTGCGGTGCGGCGGTTTTCCAAAGCACAGTGGCTTCGGTGGCTTGGCTGGCTGACAGCGGCCT
>CAJTVM010000075.1 GCA_910579595.1 uncultured Oscillospiraceae bacterium | reverse complement strand
GAAACCGCGCCCGGATTTATTGTTTGACGCGCCCGGGCTTATGGGCGCACGTATACACCATGGCCGAGATAAAATTGAACGTCATGTCCGTGTCGGAAACGACACAGAATAGCGCCGTCTTTCTATCGCCAATCTTGTCCAGCTCCAATTCGTCTCCCTCCATCAGCTCCCGCACCTCCTTGATGTCAAAGGGGGCCAACCGTGCAGCGCAACTTATCAGGATCGATTTTGCGGTTTTTCCCGCCGCCAGCTTGTATTTTCGGTACTGACGGACGGCAAAGTGATCCGGTTCACGCCGCTCAAGCTGCTCAAACATGAGATCGACGGCGTTTTTGTAGTTTTCATCCTCCTCCCGAACCTCGGAGGCATTGAGCATATCCAGCAGCGTGGTCATGTTCATTTCCTCCTCCGGGGCCTCGTACCAAATGTAGGAAATCAGGGCCTGATAATAAAGGGCTTCGGCCTTGGACCAAAAATCTTCGCCGCCCTTGCTATCCTCGCCTTTTGTGTTCTCCATAATGCAATTTACCAGTTTTAAGATGTCATTTTCACAGTAAATGTACTTAAATGGGTTATAGCGCATGGACTGCTTGAAGTCGATGGTGTTGAGAATTTTGATCTCATATCCGCCACGCTGAAGCATCTTTCCAGTCTCGATCAAAACGGTGCCTTTCGGGTCCGTGACAATGTAGCTGGCATTCATCTGCATGAGGTTTGGTTTTACATGAAATCGTGTCTTGCCTGACCCAGAACCGCCAATTATAAGCACATTTTTGTTGATATTGTACTTAGGATTCTTGTTCCTGCCTATCATAATGCGCTCGGTCTGGGTGAGCAAAATATTCTGATCGAATTTGGGGTCGATAAAAGGCTTGATATCCTCCGCCGCCCCCCATCGGGCGCTGCCATACTCCACACCGGGGCGGTATTTCTTGGCGTTCTTCGCCTTGATGTAGACCGCCGCCCGGATACACGCCGCGCCCACCAGCCCTACAAGCAGATCGCTGGGGTGGAGGCTGGGGAATGGGTGTCGGGCAATGAGATCCCCCAGCCCGGAAACCGCCCCCATCGCTTTAGCCACCATATCGGTGCCGGCGGCCAGCCGGTAGCCCTCGCCTACGCGGTTGAAAAGCCAAAACAGGAACACATAGGGGAAGTTGGACAGCAGGAGCTTTTTCACATCCAATTTCACCGCTCCATTCCCCCTTTCTCCCGGTGCTTTTCCCTGTCCTGGAGCATTTGCTTGGCTACCTCCTTAAAATGGGACAATCGTTCCCGGACAGATGGTCGCTCCTGCTGGCCCCGGTGAAGGCTTTTGGCGGTGTATTCGGCAAAGGCGGCGTTGAGGGCGTCGGCATCCCTGCCCTTGAAAAAGACCAGGTATTTCCCATGGGCAGCATCCTTTTTTAACGCGAAGTCCACGCCATATTTTCGGGCCACCCGCTCAAAGGACTTGATATTTTTGTCGGTGATCTCAATGTTTTGAACCCCCGCGTCCTGTTTCACCAGCTGCTTTACCGTTTGTTTCCCATGATGCACCTTGGGGTTCCGGGACTGCTCCAAATACCGGCGCATGGCCCATTTCAGCATATCGGCGGTAAGCCTGCCGCCGGTTTTGCCGACGTTGATAACCAGCGCCACGGATTTGTCCCGTACTTCATCCTGCAAAGGGTTTACCTCCTTTCAAGGGGCCGAGCCGCCTGTGATACAGGCGGCTCGGCGCAAAGATGGATTTTAATACCCGGTCTTGGGCAGGGTGGGCACCACGGGCCGTCTGTAGACGGTGGTCACCCACCGGGACACAGCCTGCACCCAAATGCCGTTGTATACGCCGCCCACATCCGCGACGTTGGTGAAGGCGGTGGCGGCGATGTAGGACACAGCGGTGCATTTCAGCATGGGCTTCTCCACTTGGGCAAAACCAGCAGGAGCCTGACCGAACACGAACATGATCTCAGTGACGCGCTCATTGGAGGCCAGCCCCAGCGCAGCGGGGGACGCCGCCAGCGTATAATTTTTGCTGGTGCTCAGATTGTCCGCCAAAGTGCGGTACTCGCCGCCGTTCACCCGGTAGGTGATTTTGTAGGTGCCGGGGAAATTGTAGGTTCCCGTCACCACGGTGTTCAGCCGTACCTCGGCAGGCAGGGTGTCGCGCCAATAAAAAGACGTGAGCATGACGTTGGAATTATTGCCGATGTCGGAGAAGGTGTAGTTCACCGGTTGGCCCGCCATGGCCTGCTTGGGTCCGGTCTTGGTGATAGATACCCCAGTTGTGAGGGCCTTGTTGCTCACCTCAAAGCGGACGATCTCGCCCGCGTGTTCCAGATAGGCGGTCAGCTCCTGGCTGCTTACGCCGTAATTGGCGGGGGCCTTTACCTCCTTAATCATATAGCGGCCCAACGGGAGGGGCTTGGAGGTGGCCACGCCCCTGCTGTCGGATCGGATGGTGTCTACCAGGTTTCCGGCCTTATCCCGGATCTCGAACACAGCGCCCTCCAGCAGCGTCCCGGCAGGCAGGCCGTTGGTGGGATTGTAGTCGGCAGACTTTTTCGTAATCTGGATCTGCGCGGTGATGGGGATGTTTTTCCACTCCACCAGCGTGGTTTCGCCCGCCTTGACATACACTGTTTTCATCTGGGTATCAGGCACATAGCCCTCATTTTCCAGCTCCCGCAGGTAGTAGCGGCCACCCTCGGTGAGGCCCTCGATGTAGACATACCCGGAATTGTCCGAGGTGTACTGCCCGACGGGGGCGTTTTTGCTGTCATAGAGCAGGAACGATACGCCGTAGATCCCCTTGCCGGTGGTGCTGTCGGTCTTATGAATCAAAATCCCCGCAAAAGGCTTATTTTCCACCGTCAGAATGGTGGTTTCCCCGTCCTTCACGGTGAAATAGTGCGGGGTATCGTCCAGCTTGAACTCCTTGGGGCACTTGGTTTCCACCGCGTAGTAATCACCGGCGTCCAGGGCCAGGTACACCCGCCCGGTGCTGCCGGTATTGATGGTATCCACCAGCCCGCCGTCCATGCGGCGGATCTCAAAGGTGACATCGGCAATGCGCTGGGTGCTGTCGGCGGCGCTGACTTTAATCAGCTCCACGCCGCCATGGCGCTTGTTGAAGAAGGTCATCGTCTGGCTTACACCCTGCTTGATGAGGATGGACTGGGGCGTCGTGTCCAGCACATAACCATTAGCCGCCTTGGTTTCCTTGGCGGTAATGGTGGTGCCGGGGATGAGATCGGTGAGCACGATACGGCCATTTTTGTCGGTAACATACTCGCCGTTATCCGGCCCCACAGTCTGACCGGAGCTGTCTGTCACCAGGAAGGTCACGCCCTGGATGGGGTTGGCGGTGCCGTCCACATACTTCTGGATGGTCAGCGTCTGCTTGGGGGCGTTGTAGAAGGTCAAGGTCTGCGTGTCCTGGGGATTGACCTTTACCGTCTGGGTCTGGGTGGCCGGGTCGATGGTGTAGCCGTCGATGGTCCGGGTTTCCTTCACCACAATGGTGCCGGTGACGCCGGAAATATGGATCTCCCCATGGGCGTCGGTGGTGTACAGACCGTTGGAGGACAGGTGCCCATTGGCATTGTCCACATAGCCGCCACCCGCGTAAGTCAGCTCAAATTCCACGCCGGCCAGGGGCTGCTTGGTCACGGAATCCAGCTTGCGGATGATAAGCTCACCAGCCCGCTTGTTCCAGAAAGTGAGCGAGGGCGCACCCTGGTCCGCCTTGATCTTCACGCTCTTGGGGGTGCCATCGAGGACGAATCCATCAACGGTCTTGACCTCCTGCGCGGTGATGGTGGTGCCGGGTTCCAGTCCTTCAATGACGATCTCGCCCTTGGAATCGGTGTAGAACGTGCCGTCGCCGGGGCCGACAGGAGCGCCGCTCCCATCCACCACTTTGAAGCACACCCCAGCCAAAGGCTCATTGGCGGTGCCCTCGATATACTTGTGAATGGTCAGGGCCTGCTTCGGCTCATTCTCAAACGTGATATCGTTTCCATTGCCGGTATTGCCGCCCGGATTGGTGGTGCTGCCGCCAGGGTTGGGGGTCGTGGTGCCGGAGCTGCCGGTGAGGGTGTTGGCCCCATTTTTCACGGTGATCACCTGGGGCGTGGTGTTCAGTACATAGCCATCCGGCACACGGGTCTCCACCACCACCACGGTGCTGTTGGGCACGAGCCCGGTGACGGTGGCGGTGCCGTCCTTCCCGGTGGTGCAGGTCGCCAGCACGTTCCCATTGCCGTCCTTCACCGCAAAAGAGGTATTGGGCACGGGCTTACCCGTCACAGAATCCAGCTTGGTGATGGTGAGGGAACAAAGAGGCTCGTTGAGGAAGGTCAACGTCTGCGTGTCCAGGGGATTGACAGTGACGGTCTGCGTCTGTGTGCCGCTGTCAATGACATAGCCGGGGGCCGCCTTGACCTCCTTTGCCACGATGGTGCCCACCACGCCGGAAATGCGGATCTCGCCCTTATCGTCGGTGGTATAGAGGCCATTGCTGGACAGGTGGCCGTTGTCATTGTCCACGTAGCCACCGTTGGCGTAGGTGAGCTGGAACTGAGCGCCGGAGATGGGTGCGCCGGATACAGAATCCTTTTTCTGAATGACCAGGGTGCCAGCGCGCTTGTTCCAAAACGTGAGCTGCTGCACACGTCCGCCCACGATCTTGATGTCCTGGGGGGTGCCGTCTAGCACAAAGCCTTCCACGGTCTTGATCTCGCGGGCAATGACGGTGGTGCCGGGTTCGATGCCCTCCAGCACGATCTCGCCCGCCTTGTCGGTGTAGTAGGTGCCATCGTCCGGGCCAACCGCCGCCCCAGCGCCGTCCACAACCTTGAAAGCTACGCCAGACAACGGCTCGTTTTCGGTGCCCTCAATGAACTTGCGGATAATCAGGGTGGTGCCCGGTTCATCATCAAAAATCAGGCTGTTGGCCACGCCGGAGCGCACCACGATATTCTTCGGGGTTTCATCCAAAATATATCCGGTGGGGGCTTTGCTCTCGGACACCACGATAGTGGCGTTGGGTTCCAGCCCGGTAACGGTCACGGTGCCATCGGTGCCGGTGATGTAGTGGCCATTGCTGGGGCCGATGGCCTTGCCCTCGCTGTCCCGAACGATAAATTCTGCGCCCTTCAGGGGCTTCTTGGTCACAGCATCCCGCTTGAGAATGGTGAGAGTGCAGAGGGGATCATCGTAGAACCTGATTGTCTGCGTGTCCCCAGCGTTCACCACCACCGTCTGCGGGGTGGGGTCCTTGCGGTAGTTGTCCGGGGCGCGTTCCTCGGACACGATGTAGGTGCCGGGGAGCAGCTTGGACAACACGATCTGGCCGTTCTGATCGGTGGTGTAGAGGCCGTTGGAGGAAGTCAGCCCCTCATTATCCGGCACCAGCTCGCCGCTGGCGGTCACGATTTTGAACCGAGCGCCAGCCAGGGGCTGCTTGGTCACTTTATCGTATTTTTCAACGATAAGACCCCCCTTGCGGGTGTTTTTGATTACAACCGTCTGGGTGTCACCGCCCTGCCCGATTACCACATTGGTGGAGGGGGTGTCGATGACGTACCCGCCGTCCGGCGCTTTGATCTCGTTGATGACGTAAGCGCCGGGGGCGAGGTTGGAGATACGGATCTCGCCCTGGGCGTCGGTGGTGAAAATGCCGTTGGAGGTGAGGGAGGACGTGCCGATCACACCGTCCAGCCCCACCTCGCAGCCCGCCGCCGTGGTCACGCGGAACTCGGCACCGGGCAAAACCTCATTGGTCTGACTGTCCCGCTTCTGGATGATCAGCTTGCCTTTCGGCTGGTTTTTGAAGGTAAGGGACACGGTGCGGCCTTCCTTGATCTGGATCGTTTGGCTTTGGGTATCCAAGATGAATCCAGCGGGGGCGCGAACCTCGGTCACTACCACGCTCTTGCCAGGTTTCAGCCCCTCAATGCGGATCTCGCCCGCCTCATCGGTGCGGTAAATGCCGTTTGAATCGCCGATGAGAGTACCGTCCGAATACATGATCTTAAACTCAGCATTTTGGAGCGTAATAGAGGGATTTGTGGCGCAGACCTTTCGGATCAGCAGATTGCCGTCCGGGGCATTGTCGAAACGAACGGTAATTACGCTCTGTTCGCCGTTGTCCGCCAAATAGACCGTCTCAGAAGAATTGATGATGGAATAGCCATCCCCAGGATCGACTTCCTCCACGACATACGATCCCGGCTCCAGGCCGGTCCACATGGCGACGCCGTTCTTGCCCGTCACCTTCTGTCCAATGATGGTGCCGCCCGTGCCGCTGGTGCCCGCCAGATAGCGGAGCTGGAAGGTGCATCCGGGCAGGGCTTCATGGGTGACGGAATCATACTTTTCAACGATTATCGCGTTTTTCGGGGTGTTCTCGAAGGTGACGGTGTGATCCTTGCCCGCCGCCAGATAGATCTCCTGGGTGTCCGGCTGCTTGATGGTGAAGCCGGGGGCGGGTTCCAGCTCTTTGATTTTGTACCAGCCCGTTTCCTGCCGCTCCAGGTGAATTTCCCCCTGGGCGTCAGTGTAGAAGGTGCCTAGGTCGTTGTATTCGCCGGTCTTGGTATCGTCAGACCCGCGCCAGACCTGGAACTTCACGCCCTCAATGGGACTGCCGGTGATGGAATCCACCTTTTTAATAAACAGATCGGGCTTTCGCAGGTTGCTCAATTCCAGGGTGGTGGTCTTGTTTTCCTCCAAATAGATGGTGTGGACGGTATCATCGGCCACCCAGCCATTCTTGGGCTTGACCTCCTGGACGGTATATGCGCCGGGGTTCAGCCCCTCCAGCACGATCAGGCCCTCGGCGTTGGTGAAGTGCTGCTCGTCATAGCCGCCGTTGACCTCGGCAATGCGGAACAGAACGCCGGAGAGAGGTTCGCCGGTCTGCTGGTCGATTTTCAGCAGGCGCAGACCGGGGCGGGTGCTGTTCACGAAGTCCACCACCACGTCCTGATCCTTGGTGGCGTCGATCCAGACGGTCTTGCGGTTGTTGGTGTCCAGCAGGTAGGGGGCGGGCACATCTGTCTCAATGATCTCGTAGCACCCGCTGGGCATATCGGACAGGGTGGCCTTGCCGTCCGCCCCCGTCACCACATCGTTCTCATAGCCCAGGTTCACGCCGCGAACGTGGAAGCTGGTGTTGGGGACGGGTTCGCCGGTCTCGGTGTTCCGCTTGGTGATGGTCAAGCTGCGCTTGTGGTGGTTCATTTTTTCTACCACAATGGTCTGCTCCCCCTGGAGATCCTCGGCGTTAACGTGGACGCCCACCGGAGATCTATCGCAGTCGAAACCAACAGGGGCGGAAACTTCACAGAACTCGTAGTACCCCTCCACCACGTTGCTGACAGTGATGGTGCCGTCCGACTTGGTTTCCTCGGTGCCGATGATCTGTCCATCCCGCAGGATGACAAAAATCGCGCCAGCCAGAGGGCTGCCGCTCTCATCTACCTTTTTGAGCTGAACTTTGACTTTGCTGGAATTTTCAAAGATCAGGGAGATGTCATGCTCGCCGTCCCAGACGAAAGCCTGCTTCACCTTGGAAACATCGGAGCTGAGGATAAAGCCCTCCGGCGGGGTAATTTCTTCCGCCACGTAGCTGCCAGTGGGGAGCTTGGCAAAATCCAGATCCGCTTTGGAAATATAACCGCCATCGCCGGTGGTGTACTCGCTGATAAAGCTGCCGCCGTCGTCCAGCTTGACGGAAGTAATGCGGATCACCGCGCCGGGGATGCCCTCGGTGGGGTTGTCCGCGTTCACTTTGCGGATGGAACCGTCCCCGCCGCCAGAACCTTCGGGAACGTTATAAAAAGTGAACGTGCTGTTGGCGGAGCCACCGGGCATCACCGTTACCACCTGGGATTCGGTCTGGGCGGTATAGCCCTCCGGCGCGGCCTCCTCAGTGATTTTGTATTGACCAGCAACAATTTTATCAGCCTCTTGGGTGAGCGTAATCGTGCCGTCTACCCCAGTTGTGCGGGTGACGGAGAAATCCCCTGACCCATCCGCACTCTCGATTTTGAACGTCACGCCGGGGATGGGAGTGTTGGTGCCCGCTTCCAGCTTTTTCACAGTGAGCTGTACGGGCAGATCCGCTGTTTGTTCATCCGGCACAGCGATCAAAAGCCGCTGCATATTGGGGGATCCGCCCATGAGCCAGGGCTGGCTGGAATCCCATTCGTAGTCCCAGATATGGTAATCATGGAAATACTCAGGATGATCCAACACCAAATTGATTGCCGTGGAGGCGTAGTCGTAGGCGGAATTGCCTGTTACGCCGTTGTCGTTGCTGTCTATGATGGTGTTGATGTCTACGCTGTCCCAGTCAGTGATCCAGGCGCTGGAGTTCCAGGTGTCATGGAACATCTTAAAGGTTGCCACCATTTCCTCCGCGACCTGCCGGATGAAGCCCTCCCTATCGGTGGTGCAGTCGATCAGGACGCCATATTCATCGTACCAGGTGATGCCCTGGGCCACCACGAACCACAGGTAGGACCACATTTCCGGCCAGGTTTCCAGCCCACGGGCGTTGCCCGCGTCGGTGAAATTACCGTAGGTGCTGGAGTAAACCCAGGTGAGCAGGGCCTTCAGGGAGGGATTGGTCAGCTCCTTGGAATAGTTCCATTTCTGGCCGTTGAACGCGGAATTTAAAAAGCCGTCATGGTAGGAGCACAGGGCGCGGATGGGGGCGCTCATGCCCTCAACCTCAACCTGGGCGTCGAACACATAGGCCAGCCCGCTGTGATTGACGGTGGCATTGGCGGTGGGGTAGCGGACGGCGTGACCATTGGTCCGCAGGCCCACGGCGGATTTCTGCGTGATGTAACTGGGGGCGCTGGCCCGCCCGCTGTCCGCGAACGCCGACAGGGGCAAAACGCCCATGACACAAATCAGTGCCAGCAGAAGGGAAATCGCTCGTTTCATGATGTTATGCTTCAAACTTTAGCCTCCTTAAAGTGGGGCAGGGCCGGACTGTTAGCCAGTCCGGCCCTGCCAATGTTGAATGGTTTTGAGAGATTGTTTACTGCGGGTAGCGGGTGAACAGCCGGTATCCGCGCTGCTCCTCCAGCCAATAGCGGAAGTACTGCCCACCCCAAAGGGCTTCATTTTTGATGCCGCTTTCTGTGACTTTGATATATTCGCCCGTCTTTTCCAGCACCACCACCGCATGACCGGATGTGCCGGTCCGCCAATCGATCAGATCCCCCGCCCGGATCTCATCCCAGCTTGGATTGGTGATCTGCCGGTAGGGGAGATTGCCAAAGGCGGCGTCGGAGCATTTCATGGCCCAGCCCGCACAGGCGTCACAGTTGCTGAACGGCCTGTCAAAGGGATTGTTCGGGATGTATGGTGCGCCATAAAGCGTCCCGCTGGGGTAGGTGTCCCGGAGCGCCCGAATGGTGGCCCTCACATTTTCTTCCGTGAGGGAGGAGGGGTTCTGCTGTGTGGGAGGGGTGGTCTGATTGCCCGGTTTTACGCCGGTGTAGGGCTGTCCGCTCTCCACCTGGGCCGCGCTGCCGTCCCAATACACATTGAAGCCCACCGCTTCCCCCACGTCCCGCAGCTTGACAAAATTGTTGCCGTGGATGGAGTACGCTTCCAGCCGGACTTGTTTGCCGTCCACATAAATGGCCTGATTGGATATTGTTGCCATGATGCCGGACGCCGCAGTTGCCACAGATGTCAGCGCGCCAAACAGAAGTGCGCCGCAGAGAAAGCCTGTCAAAAACTGAAACCGCTTCATGAGATTGCCCTCCTCAACGTAGATGGTATTTTATTCCAATTATAGAATACCATATATTTCCAGTCCTGTCAACAGCTTTCGACAAATTTCTTTCTCTTGGCACATATCTTTTAGATTCCTGCTGCCTTCACGCACCAGCGGTAGGCGGGCTGGTTTTCCACGCAGGTGTAAAGGGTGATCTGATTGTGGGATGTGGCGGACAGGCCGGAGGTATCGGTCACCGCCACTTTGGTGACGCTGGACACGGAGTAGTTCATGGTGCCCAGCACGGTGGTAAAGGTGATGGTATCACCGGATTTCAGCGTGTGGATCTTGCCAAAATCATTGCGTACCCCCCGGTTATGCCCCGCCACGCAAACATTTCCGAGCCAAATGCTGGTGCCCTCGAAATGGCCCGCGCCTTTCAGCAGCGGAGCGCTTCCGGTGCCCTCGTACACGCCCACCGTCAGGCCGATGGAGGGGATTTTGAGGGTGCCCAGGCTCCCGTTGGAGTAGTACATGGCGCTGTTGACTTCAGTAAACGCCACGGTCTGCCCGCCTGTGGAGCTGCCGTCACCCACCGTTGGATAGCCGGAGCTGTCCAGGCTGGTGCTGGGGGCGGGGTAGCCGATCCCCGTGGTGTCCCATGGGGCCCCCGCAAAGCCGCCCTCCAGGCTTTGTGGGGAGAGGAGGCGCAGCGGAATGAGCGAGCTTTCGGCGATAGCCGGAAGCGAGAGATATGCAGCTTGCGCCGACGAGGTGGGGGTGCCGAACCCAGGCGGGATCAAGGCGGTGTTTTTGGAGCGATCCACATTAGGATTCTCCCACTCATAGATGGTATCATCGCTGGTGGCCTGTCCAAACAGGTAGTCGCTCGGGCTGTCGATGGTGTACTCCAAGGCGTAAGCAGGGGCAATACACAGGGCGGTAAGCGCTGCCGCCACAATCATGGGCTTCCAAAATTTTTTCAAGTACGCATCTTCCTCTCCTTAATTTTTTGGCACCCCCAGCAGGCCGCAGCCACGAGCGCGGCAACGCCGCCCACACAGCCCAGCAGGGGGAGAAGGTCCGTTACACCGTTTGCCTCGGCGGGGGTGTCCGTTTCCACCGGTTCGGGCTGCTCCGCCGGCTCCTCGATGGGGATCTCGGTGCTGCCGAACACGGCGGTGTAGGTCACGACCTCGCAATTCGTCTTGGCCACCTCGCCGGTGTAGTTGGCGGTGACCGTGTACCCGGTGGCATAGCGGCTGCTGGCGGTGCCGGTATAGCTGGCGGTGGCGGTATAAAAGGTGCCGTCATTGGCCCATTGGACATCGGCCAGGGTCAGGGTCCTGCCGCCTTCCGTGATGGTCTTGGGGATCAGATCCAGGTCAGCGTCGGACAGGCTGGGGTAGGTGCGGTTGGCGGACAGGTTCCGGGTACTGGTCTGATAGCCCTTGACCGCCACCTTGACAGAGGTGTGATCCAGAATCAGGGTGCCGGTGTGGCCGTCCTCGGTGGTCACTTCCATCTGGCCATCCAGCCGCTTCAATACCTGGGCCATGTCCCCGGTGTCGCTGTCCATTGTGACGGTTTCGGTGTACGGTTGGGTGTCCACCCCCACCTCATCCTTCCGGGTCATGTCCAGCAGATAGAAGTGCCGCCCGTCCCGCTCAAAATCTTCGGTGGGGATGCCGCTGGGATCGTCTGAGAGGGCAAGCTGGTATACCTTGCTGACGCGCGGCTCCTCCAAGGGGCCGTAGGTGTATTCCTCCACCGAAATGGGGTAATACTGTTTCGTCGCCGCCAGCGCCGGGAGTGTGGTGCACAGCAGTGTGGACAGCGCACACAGCAGCGCGGCTACTCGTTTTTTCATGAAAAAATACTCCTTTCATTGAGTTTGATGTTCTGCACAGTTTTTTTCTTGAGTGGACCTGCCCAATCTAAGGCGGCTCGACCAGGTGGCGAAGAATGAGCCTCATGCGCCCTGCGCCTCCTCTCCGGCAAAGCGTTCCTCCAGCCGCGCTACGCTCCAATTTTGCTTGAACTGCCCCAAGGGGCCTGGACCGAACATGGCCCGCGCCCTATCGTCCATCTCCCGCAGCCGCGCCCACAGCTCCGGGTGGTGGCGGCGCAGCTTGCGCAGCTCGTCAATCCGTTGGAGGGGGCAGCACCAGCAGGAGGCACGATGGTAAATTTCATACAGTCCGCCCCAATCAAAGCCCCGGTCATAGCAGATTTGGAGGGCCTGGGCCTCGGTGACTCCCCATTCCACCAGGGGATAGCGGTTTTGTGGACCGGCCTTGCAGCGATGGGCCTCGTCAGCGGCGATGCCGATGTAGTGCAGGGCATTTTTCCCCTGTTTGAGCCGGTTGACCTCTTTAGCCATCAGGTGCGTTTTGAGCTGGCCCGTACACCAGCGTACCTTCATCCCCGGCCAGCCGTTGCCATAGGGGGGCACTCCCAACCGGGCACGGCGTTCCAGACAGCTCGGTTTCTGCTTCGGCTCATCGAACATCAGCCACTCAAACCCATGGGGGTGGCGCAGGGTGGTGATGTGGATGCCCCGCTCCCGGAACAAAAGATCATCCAGTTTTGCCAGGTGGTCGTACATTTCCGGGAACTCCATGCCTGTATCGGCATAGAGAACGCAGTCAATGGGCATATCTTTTTCCAGCATCAAGAGCAAAGAGCACGTACTGTCTTTCTTATGGAAAGCTTTCCATAACAAGGATAATGAAAAGAGATATAAAATGAAAAGTCACCTCCAAAAAGATTGAAAAATAG
>CAJTVM010000074.1 GCA_910579595.1 uncultured Oscillospiraceae bacterium | reverse complement strand
TCTTTCCGCCGCCGCCGGGGGCGTCCACCACGAAGGTGGGCACGCAGTAGCCAGAGGTGTGGCCGCGCAGGGCCTCGATAATCTCGATACCCTTGCTGACGGGAGTACGGAAGTGCTCCAGGCCCATGGACAGGTCGCACTGATAGATGTAGTAGGGGCGCACGCGAATCTTGGCCAGCTCATTGACCAGCTTCTTCATGGTGTGGACGCAGTCGTTGATGCCGGCCAGCAGCACGCTCTGGTTGCCCAGAGGCACACCGGCGTCGGCCAGACGGGCGCAGGCCGCGGCGGCCTCCTCGGTAATCTCGTTGGGGTGGTTGAAGTGGGTGTTCAGCCAGATGGGGTGATACTTCTTCAGCATGCTGCACAGCTCGGGCGTAATGCGCTGGGGCAGCACCACGGGCGTACGGGAGCCGATGCGGACGATTTCCACATGGGGAATCTCGCGGAGCTTGGCAATGATGTACTCCAGGCGCTCGTCGGAGCAGAGCAGGGCGTCGCCGCCGGAGAGCAGCACGTCGCGGACCTGGGGCGTCTTGCGGATGTACTCAATGGCCTGGTCCACCTGGTCCACGGGCATACCGGCGTCGCTCTGACCGGCAAAGCGGCGGCGGGTGCAGTGGCGGCAGTACATGGAGCACTCGTCGGTAATCAGCAGCAGGCAGCGGTCGGGATAGCGGTGGGTCAGACCGGGGGCGGGGGAGTCCTCGTCCTCATGCAGGGGGTCCAGCAGGTCCGCGCAGGACTGATGGAGCTCCTTGGAGGTGGGGATAGCCTGAAGCCGCACGGGGTCCCGGGGGTCGCCGGGCTTAATCAGGGACAGGTAATAGGGGGTGATGGCCATACGCAGGGTGCCCAGGCAGGCCTTGACGCCCTCTTCCTCTTCGGGGGTCAGCTCGATGTATTTTTTCAGGTCCTCCAGGGTCTGGATGCGGTTTTCAACCTGCCATCTCCAGTCGTTCCACTGCTCATCGGTGACGTTGGGGAACAGTTCAGCACGGCGAGATACATTCATTGTGGGTTTACCTCCTAATATTTTTGGGGGAAGGCCCGCCCCGTCCCGCGAGGCGGGCGATTTTTCTGTGTTACAGGTATTTCTTCTCGAAATAAGCCTTCAGCCCGGCGTTCTCACGCAGCTCGGACAGGGTAATCTCGGCATGGTCCTTGGTGTAGCCGTTGCCCACGATCATGGTGACGTCCTTGCCGCAGCCCTCGGCGCCCAGGGCGGCCTTGGCGAAATCGGTGGCCATGGAGAAGAAGTACACGGTGCCATTGTCCCGGACGGGGAGGATGGCGCTCATCTCGCAGGCGGGGACGTTGACGATCAGGATGGACACGTCGTACTCCTTGCCGTTGTTGACGGCCAGGGACTTCTCCAGCACCTCGATGGGGTTGGTGGCGGAGCCCACAATGGCCTCGTGGCACAGGTTCATGCTCTTGAGCAGGTTGGCGTCCTCTTCGCAGATGACCAGAGCCACCACCTTGCCGGTGGGGCCGACCCGCTTCATGGCCTCGTAGCAGCACATCATGCCGCCCTTGCCGGCGCCGCCGAGAATGAGCACACTGTCGCCAGGCTTGACCAGCTTGGCGGTCTGGGCGGGAGCGCCCGCCACGTCCAGAGCGGCCAGGGCCAGCTCCTCGCTCATGTCGTTGGGCAGCTTGGCGTACAGGCCGGACTCGAAGAGAATGGCCTGAGCCTGCACGTCCACACGGTCAATCTCGGGGTGGATGGCGAGAATCTTCTCAATCTTCAGGGGGGTCAGGGAGAGGGACACCAGGGAGGCGATCTTGTCGCCCACCTTCAGGTCGATCTTGCCCTCCAGGTCCTCGCCGATCTGCTTGACGGTGCCGATGAACATGCCGCCGGAGCCGGTAACGGGGTTCTGCATCTTGCCGCGCTCGCCCACGATGTCCAGAATCATCTGCTCGGTCTTGGCCAGATCCTTCTCGCAGGCCTCGTAGATCTGGGTGAAGGAGGCGGAGTCGATGTTCAGGGCGGACACGTCGCAGAGGATCTCGTTGGAGCAGCACTCCATGGTGTTGTCGATTTTCTTGGCCGCCTGGGTCATCAGGCCCTTGGGCTCGATGACGCGGTGAGTTCCGTACCTGTTGCCTTTTTTCTGCATGGAAAAGTCCTCCTTTAAAAATTGGTTTTCATGAGGGCTGTTTGTCGCGCAGCCCATTACCAGCTGAATTGGGAAAGACGCTTACTTTTTGAGGGACAGAATGGCCCGGGCCTCGTCGGGGTTGGCGATCTCCCGGCCCAGCAGCTTGGCCAGGGTGACAACTTTCTCCACCAGCTCGCCGTTGGAGGCGGCCTTGTGCCCCCGCTCCAGATAGATATTGTCCTCAAAGCCCACCCGGACGTTGCCGCCCATGACGATGCCGGCGGCTACCATGGGCCATGCGCCCCGGCCCACGCCGGTGACGGTCCAAGTAGCGCCCGGAGGGAGCAGCTTGACCATGTAATCCAGATGGCCCACGGTGGCGGGGGTGCAGCCGTTGACGCCCAGCACGAAGTTGATCTGCATGGGGTCGCCGGGGACCAGGCCCTTTTTCGCCATATTCAGGACGGTGTCCAGATGGCCGATCTCAAAGCACTCATACTCCGGCTTGATGTTGTTTTCCATCATCCGCTTGCCGAAGGCCCGCATGGTGGGCATATCGTTGACAAAGATGTCGTCGCCGAAATTGCAGGTGCCGCAGTCCAGGGTGGCCATCTCCGGGAACAGCTCGGTGGGCTGAAGCCGTTCCTCGGGGGTCATGCCGGTGGCGCCGCCGGTGGAGGGGATCAGGATGACGCCGGGGCAGGCCTCCTTGATGGAGTCCAGCACAACGCGGAAGCGCTCCCGGTCCTGGGTGGGGGTTCCGTCATCCTCGCGGACGTGGACGTGGATGACGGCGGCCCCGGCCTCGAAAGCGCTCTTGGCCTCCCGTACCATCTCGTCCACCGTGTAGGGGACCGCGCTGTTGTGCTCCTTGGTAACCTCCGCACCGCAGATGGCCGCTGTGATGATCAGTTTTTCCATAGGGCTCCTCCTCTCAAAATGTGGGCGCCGTCCTGTCTATGGGCTGGACGGACGCCCTGTTGCAAAAACAAAAAAGTGCTACTCATGTCTCCGGGCATGGACAATACCCGTCAGACATAAAATAGCGCCTCATGTTTCCATGACAATCCATCCGCACTGGGCGTATGGCTCAAGGGGTGAGCTTGTACGGTTCACGCCCCTTTCGGCGAAATGCATATTCACAACCCTCGTCGGACCCGACAGCCCTTAGCATCGGTTTGCTACCTTACATCTCGCGCCTCTATTGTTATGTATATTGTTCAATTTTGGCGTTGCGGCTTGTGTGATTTTAGTATAATATTCCAGGCACATTTTGTCAAGAGTTTGACAAAATATTTATTATTCCTCATAGATGAATGGCGGATACATTACAAAGACGCATTGCAGCGATTCAGCAGGGCGTTACAAATCCGTCTGGAGCAATTCGATCAGCTCCGGGGCCAGGTTCAGCAGCCGGCACACCCGCATGGCATCCCTGGGGCAAGGGGCCCCCGGCGGCGTGCTGATAAGACGGTAGTCCATCCGGCGGGCAATGCGGCGGCGTGGGTCATCGTTTTGATCCCCGTCGATCTCCCGCACCAGGCCGGCCACCTGGTACTGGGCGCCCGCCGCGTCGGAGACGCCGTCGTAGTGGGTGGTCATCAATGCCACGCAGTCCAGCCCGCCCAGATAGCGCACCAAAGCGCGGGCCAGCGCGGCACCCTCCTGGGGGTTGGTACCCCGGGCAAACTCGTCCAGCGCCAGGAAGAACCGCCCATCCCCCGCCTGCCGGAGCAGTTTGTCCAGCAGATGGACCTCCCGTCCAAAGGAGGACAGCCCGCCCGCGCCCGGGCCGCTGTCGGCCAGGATCAGGGAAACCTGGTGGAAGATGGGCAGACGGGCGGATTTGGCAAAGACAAAATATCCGCACTGGAACAGCAGCAGGCTCAACACCACCGAGCGCAGGGAGACGGTTTTGCCCCCCATGTTGGCCCCAGTGATGACGGTGCAGCCTCCGGCCAGCTCCAAATCCAGTTCGGTGAACGCCTCGTCCCGCTCCGCCAGCTCCTTGGCCACCTGGGGGTGGCGCAGGCCGGAGAGGGAGATCGAACCGTTCGCGGAGAGGGCGGGACGGACGCAGCTGTACTGGCGGGCCAGCTTGGCCTTGGCCAGCAGCAGATCCAGGTGGCCCAGCGCGTCCATATTGGACAAAAAGCCCTCCCGGAATGCCATCAGCTTCCGGGTCAGATCCCGGCGTACCTCCAGCTCCAGCTGATCCTCCTGCACCGCCAATTCCCGGCGGCGCTCCAGCAGGGCGGGTTTTTCTTCCCCGCCTGCGGCGCGGATGGCCTTCTCCAGCGCGGATTTTTCCGAGCGCAGGGGGGCCAGCCCCTCATGATAGGAGTTGCCGATGGCGAAGGCGGGCAGACGGCGTCCATCGGGATCCACCAGCGCCAGCGCCTCCCCCACGGGGGAGAAGGACAGCCCCGCGAAGGGGGTAAGGGTTTCATATGCCTGGATCAGCTGCTCCAGTAGCACCAGAAAATGCTTGATTTCAAACAACTCAACGATGTCGAAGGGGCTGCCCGGATCCCGGTCAAAGGAGCCCCGGATGTCGTGGAACAGGGGCAGGCAGCGGGTGACGCCCCGCAGCGGGGATCCCCCGTCGGTGTTCCACAGGTCCAGCGCCAGGGCCACGTTGTCCAGCTCCCGCTCCAGCTCGGCCTCCTGCCCCGGCCCGTACCAGCGCAGCGTCCGGGCGGCGGTCCGCCCAAAGGGCGACATGGGCGTCAGCTGGTCCAGTACCCAGCGGAACCCGGAATGCTCCTGTAATTCCCGCGTAAGCTCCATTGCTATCCCTCCTTCACGTTTACCACCGGCAGGTCTATGGCGGCGCGCAGCTCCGCCGCAAACCGGCCCGGATCAAAATGCCAGCCGTAGGCGGACCATGGGTTGGCCCCCACGGCGGCGATGGTCAGCTCCCGGCGAACCACCAGGCGGCTGCCCGAGCGCAGAAAAAGGTCCATCGCGGCCCGTCCGGCCAGGATATGGGTAGCGTCCGCCGCCGCCAAGGTCAGCGGCGCCCCCCGGCGGGCCAGGGTTTTCAACAGCGGATCGGTGACGCCCCCCGCCACCCAGAGCACACAGCGCTCCCGGGGCAGCTTGCCCCAGCGGGGCTGTCCGCCCTCGTCCAGCGGCAGCTCCATGGGCTCTCCGTCGGGGCGGAACAGGGCAAACCGCCCCTCACAGGCGTCCAGCGCGGCGCAAAGGGGGGCGCTGTCCGGGCGCCTGGCGGAGAACAGGCGGCAGATGTGGGCGGTTTCCGCCACCACCTGCCCCATATCCCGATCCAGGGAGGCCCCGGTGCACAGCAGGGCTGTCCCCGCCGCGCCGGTTCCCGCCAGGGATTTGCGCCCCGCGGCCCCGTCGATGATGACCCGGTCCGCCCCCAGGGATTGGAAGCAGTCACACAGCGGGGGAAGCTGCCCGGCGGCGGACGGCCCCGCCAGCTGGACGTAACCATCGGAGAGGGCGCGGAACACCACCACCTCGCCCACCGGGGTCATGACGCCGGTGAGCGCCGCCACTTCAAGGGTGCCGTCGCACAGGCGCATCATGCCCCGGCCTGTGGCGAACAGGTCGCCTTTTTTGATGTACAGATCCGGCTTTTCCGTGCCGGTGACCAGATCGGTGGCCTCGCCGTCCCGGCCCACCGACGTCAGGCCCAGGCATTCCTCCTCCAGCTCCGCCATCAGGCGGCGCATGGCGGTGGTTTTGCCCGCGTTCTTGCACAGCCCGATAACCGTGACCGGGGACGCGTCCCCCACCAGGGGGGCCAGCAGCTTTTTCACAAACTCAGCCTCCGTTTTGCAGGGTTCCCTGCTTCTGAAATCAAATCCGCCTGCCCGTCTGGCGGCTGTTCCTCGCTCCATTGGCCCAACGCGTCCAAAATGGGAATCAGCGTTTCGCCGCGCCGGGTTACCCGGTACTCTACCCGCACCGGAACCTCCAAGTATTCCCGCCGGGCCACAAGCCCATCCGCCTCCAACTCCCGCAGGGCGCTGGACAGGACGGTGTTGGAGATCCCGTCCAGACTGCGCTTCAAGCTGTTGTGCCGGGTGGGCCCGTTGTTGTAGAGGGAGCAGAGGATCTGCATCTTCCACTTCCCGCCAATCAGCCGCATGGCCCGGTTGAGGGGGCAGGACTCCATGCAGGGACAATTCTCATGGTGGGACGGCACGGTAAGCTCCTCCTTACCTGGTATGAAAATTCTGCGTTCTTGCGCGGCGCGTGGATCTGCCTTATAATGTGACCCACCATCAAAACCGCAAGGAGGAACCGCTATGATCGCTTATTTCCGGGGGTTGGTGATCGGCCTGGCCTACGTGGCCCCCATTGGGATGCAGAATCTTTTTGTCATCAATTCCGCCCTGGCCCAGCCCCGGCGGCGGGCCCTTCTCACCGCCGCCATTGTGACGCTGTTCGACATCTCCCTGGCCTTTGCCTGCTATTTTGGCATCGGCGCGCTGGTGGAACGCTTTGTGTGGCTCCAGCGGGTGGTGCTGCTGGCAGGGGGCGGCATTGTGATCTGGATCGGCACCGGCCTGCTGCGGGAGAAGCCCAGCCTGGACCGCACGGTGGATATGGGCATCCCCTTACCTAAAATTGCCGCCAAGGCGTTTGTGGTCACCTGGATCAACCCGCAGGCCCTCATTGACGGAACCATGCTCTTTGGCAGCTTCCGCATCAACAACCCCGGCATGGCCGGCACCCAGCTTATCCTCGGCTCCGCCACCGCGTCTTTCCTCTGGTTCTTCGGCGTCACCATTTTGATCTCCTGCTTTTCCGCGCGGTTCAATGACAAACTGCTGCGCATCATCAACGTCGTGTGCGGAGGGATTATCATCCTCTACGGCGGGAAGCTGCTCTGGCAGTTTTTTCAGATGATTTTGTAAACCGGAACAGGTCCGGCGCATGGGCGCTGGACCTGTTATTGGTTAAGTATTCGGACTTGTACTGCCTCAGGGTTCCTTGCGGCGGCACTCCTTGGGCACTACGCAGGTGCCCTCGGCGATGGCGACGATGATAGGCTCCTCCAGGAAATCGGCGGCGGAGGGGCTGACGTCGGGCCGGGAGACGATGACCTTGCGGGCTTCGAAACGCATTTTGCGGGAGGTGTTGCCGATGTGGGTCACCTCGCCGTACACCTCAATGTAATCACCGGCATACACGGGGGCCTTGAATTCCACATTGTTATAGGCGCAGAACAGGCCCTCGTCGCCGTCGGTCTTGATGAGCAGCTCAGTGGCCACATCGCCAAACAGGTGCACCATGTGGGCGCCGTCCACCAGGTTGCCGCCGTAGTGGGCATCCTTAGCGGACATACGCAGACGGATCAGGGAAGTATACTTCTTCTCTTCCATTGGGAATCACTCCTAAAATGTAATTTTATGGAACTCCACAACCCACAAGCAGCTTTGCCAAGGTTATTGTATCGCGTCTCCGGCACTTTGTCAACTTAATGTCAAAGTTGCTCGTATGTACAATTTCTGGAATAAGTATAGCTATGTTTGAAATCTCCCAGAATATTCGACACTTTCAGCTTATCTATGCGAAACCCGCCTGGTCAAATCTTCCAAAATTTCATGTTGGAATGGCTCCAAACAGATTGACAAAGTTCTGCGCAGATGTGATAATCGTTACATCCGTAACAAACTTTTTAATTTTGCCCGAAGGAAAGGAGTATCCCATGGAGAACAAGAAAAAGCCCGACTTTCTGGCCAGAATATCAACTGTATTGATTATTTTGACCACTATCATCTGGGGCAGTTCTTTCGTTGTAATGAAAAACAGCGTGGATGTGCTCCCCACCTTCTGGCTTCTTGCCATCCGCTTCAGCGTGTCCGCTGTGGTGCTGGCCCTGATCTTCATCAAGCGCTGGAAATACCTGAACCGCAGGTGCCTGATCGGCGGTTCCGTCATGGGCCTGTTCCTGTTTCTGGCCTATGTGTTCCAGACCTTTGGCGTGGAGCGCACCACCGCGGGGAAAAACGCTTTCCTCACCGCCATTTACTGCGTCGTGGTGCCCTTCCTCTATTGGGCCATTTCCCGCATCCGGCCCGACCGCTACAACATCCTGGCGGCGGCGCTGTGTATCGTGGGCATCGGCCTTGTCTCGCTGAACGGGGATTTTTCCGTCAACCTGGGGGACGTGCTCACGCTGATCGGAGGATTTTTCTTCTCCGCCCACATCGTGTCCGTCAACCGGTATGCCCAGGAACATGATATCTTCCTGCTGACCGTGATCCAGTTCGCGTCTGCGGCGGTTTTCTCCTGGCTGTCCGTCCTGGTCACCCGTCCGCCCATCCCGGAGGGCGCCTTTACGCCGGGGCTGATTACCTCGCTGGCCTACCTGTCCCTGCTGGCTACCTGCGGGGCGTTCCTGTTCCAGAACATCGGGCAGAAGTATATGCCCCCAGCCACCGCCGCCGTCCTGCTGTGCCTGGAAGCCCCCTTCGGCGTCATTTTCTCCATTATCTTCGCGGAGGAGCGGCCCACCCCCGCCATGTTCCTGGGCTTTGCGCTGATCCTGGCGGCAGTGATCTGCTCGGAGACGAAATTCTCCTTCCTGCGCAAAAAGACGCAGGCGGGAAAAGACCTGGCCAAACGGTGAATTGAGGTTGTGAATACTGGTTCTAAGCCTGATCTGACATCAAAAATAGAAAGCTGGTGCCCACATGAAAAAGCAGACTGGTCTGGTCCATGTATACTACGGCGACGGGAAGGGAAAAACCACCGCGGCTTTCGGCTTGGCCTTCCGCTGCGCCGGGCGGGGGAAGCGGGTTGTGATTGCCCAATTCCTAAAGTCGGGAGATAGCGGCGAGGTTACGGCCGCGGAGCGTTTCCCCGAGATCACCCTGGTGCACGGCGGCGAGGTGCGCAAGTTCACCTTCCAGATGAACGATGCGGAGAAAGCGCAGACGGCCAGGGACTGCACCGCCCATTTCCAAAAGGCGGCCGCCCTGGCCCGGGAGGAGGATGTGCGCATCCTGGTGCTGGACGAGGTTATCGATGCCTGCCCCGCCTTCCTCCCCATGGAGGAGCTTACCGGCTTCCTGGACACCAAGCCGGAGGGGCTGGAGGTGGTCGTCACCGGCCATTATCTCCCCCAGGAGCTGGCGGACCGGGCCGACTACATCTCCCATGTGGCAAAGGAGAAGCACCCCTATGATCAGGGGATCATGGCCCGGCCCGACATCGAGTTCTAACGGCGGGGTTACAGCAGCTCGCACCGGAGGGTGAGCACCGCCCGCCCCCCCACCTTGACCGCGGCCCCAGCGTCCGTTTCGGTCAGACGGCTCAGGATTTCGGATGGCTTACCCATGGCTTCCCCTTGGATGAAGCGGTTTTCCTCATTGGGGCGCACGATCCCCCGGCGGTACAGGTAATAGGTCAGCGCCCCGTTGGAGGTGCCGGTGGCGGCTTCCTCCGGGATGGCGTACAGCGGGGCGAAATTGCGGCACCGGGCGGTGGCGATCCCGTCCGGGTCCAGGCAGAACATATGCACCCCCACCACGTTGCAACGGCTGGACAGGCGGGTGGCCTCTGCCTCGTTCTGCGCGGCGCGCGCCAGAGTCAGGGGATTTTTGACGGGGAGCAGGATGTCCTGAAGCCCAGTGCTCACCACCTGGGGTTCCAAGCCGTCGGGCTGATCCGACCGATCCAGCCCATAGGCGGCGTATAGCTCCGCCTGCTCCTGTTCGGAAAAACTCCGCCCCTCCTGGGGCGGGGCCATGTCCATCCAGACGGACTGAGCGCCCACCTCCACCTCCAGATCCCCGGACCGGGTGTGCAGGGCGCACAGTCCCGGGCCGGCGGCCCCTGTTTCCCGCAGCGTGGTAAAGGCGGCGATGGTGGCGTGGCCGCATAGATCCACCTCCTCCGCTGGGGTGAAGTAGCGGATGTGGAAGGAATTGTCCCCCGTCTGCCGCACAAAGGCGGTCTCCGAGTGCTTCAGCTCCCCGGCCAGGGCGCGCATGAAGCTGTCCTCCGGGAAGGGCTGATCGCCCAGCAGGGCAACGCCCGCCTGGTTGCCGGAAAAGCGGACGGTGGTAAACGCATCTGCAATGTAAAGTTTCACAATCATTCCCGCCTTTCGCTGCCGTTTGGATCATGGCAGTGCTTTTTGTGCGGCCGGTCCCATCCGGCCGCTTACTACCATCATTTTACCATCTTGCGCCTGTGTGCACAACCGGAAATTGCGCCGAGCCGCTGTCTGCCCGGGGAAAGGGGATGCCGATATGAAAAACAAAATTGTTACAGGCCATCTGCTGGCCCTCTTTGTCACCATCGTATGGGGGAGCGCCTTTGTTTCGACAAAGGTGCTGCTGCGGGCCTTCCATCCCATTGAGATCATTATTTTCCGCTTTTTGATCGCGTGGATTGTCCTCTTTCTCTGTTCGCCGAAGCCGTTGCTGCCCAAGAGCTGGAAAAGCGAGCTGCCCTTTATGGGGGCGGGGCTTGCGGGGCTGACCCTCTACTTTATGCTGGAGAACTTTGCCCTCTCCTACACCTTTGCCTCCAACGTGGGCATCATCATCGCCGCGGCCCCCATGTTTACCGCGCTGCTGATGTGGGCCTGCCGCCGGTCCGCCCAGCCCCGATGGACCTTTTTCGCCGGATTTGTGATTGCCATGGCGGGCATTGTCCTTATCACCCTGGCCGGGGGGGAGGCTGTGGGATTCGGTCCCCTGGGCGATCTGCTGACTTTGGGCGCGGCGTTCTGCTGGGGCGTGTACGGGGTTCTTGTGGAAGTTGTCCAGCCCCAGGGCTATACCGATTTGCAGGCGACCCGCAAAATCTTTTTCTGGGGGCTGATTTTCACCCTGCCCTTTGTGTTTACCCACCATTTGGATCTCTCCCTGGCCCGGTTTGCCGCGCCGGAGATGCTGTTCAACGTCCTCTACCTGGGGCTGGGGTCATCGGCGCTGTGCTTCGTGTTCTGGAATAAGGCCACCGCCTACATCGGCTCCGTGGCCACCAATGTCTACATCTATCTCACGCCGGTGGTGACGGTGATCGCATCGGCGGTGGTGCTGGAGGAACCCATCCTTCCCTCCAGCATGGGCGCCATCGCCCTGATCCTGCTGGGCCTGTGGCTGTCTCAGAAAAAGGCCGCCGCCCCGGCTTCGGAAAACTCCGGGCAGATCGCTTGAACGGACGAAAAGGGATGCAGCACTTGTGCTGCATCCCCTGCTATTTTTTGATACAGAGAAGGGCACTGTGGTAGGCTAGAGTAAAAAATGCGGACGTTGGAGCGCCAAACCCCTTGCGGACGGGTCCAGACATAACATAAGTATAGATTACAAGATTATCCGCCCCTATTCCTCGGCTGTGGGCTTTGCGCCGTAGACCTGGGCCAGACGGCCCTGCACCACCCAGCGGTAATCAGACTGCCCCATGTCAACGCAAGTGGACATGGTCAGGATTCGATCCTCCGGCGCGGGGACGATCCCCGTGTCAATCTCCGAGCTTTCCAGGCAGAATTCCACAAATTCCGCCTCCTTCCCCGGCAGATCCAGGCGGTACACCATGCTCCGCACATGGGCCGTAAACGCGGCAAAAATATCGTAGCGGTATACGCCGTCCGGCATGGCAATATATACGCTGGGGTGCTCCTCCCGGTAGGCCGGGCCGCTGTAGTATTTCAAGGTGCCGAACATGGCGTCGGTGGTCATACGGTGGCCGTAGACAATGGTATGGTACCCCGACAGATCCGGTGCGTTGGTGCACTCCAGGAAAATCGAACCGGCGCTGTTGGGTTCCTTTTTCCAGTTGTGGGTCAGGTAAAATTCATTGTCCTCAGCTTGGAGCAGCGGATAGGACAGCTCCGTCCCCGGGATCTCGATCCAACCCAGCACATCCCCGTTTTCTGCCTGGAGCGCCCCAATGTCCAGCCCCGCCAGGTCCTCGGCGGTGGGATCGGGCGGAACGGTGTCCTCCGGCTCCGGATCCGGCGTAGGGACCGGGCCGGGGGTGGGCGCGGGGGTGTTCCGGCCCGCCAGCTCCAATGCCTCCTGAGCCGCCCGTTCCGCCTCCTGAAACTGGATGTACCGCCGGATGGCAACGCCGCAGCTGATTACGAATACCACAGCCAAAAGGATCGCCAGCGCCGATTTTACCCGGCGCTTGGACGGTTTTTTCTCCGAATTATCCATGAGATTCTCCCCCCTGTGTTGGGATAATGGGACAAAAAAGCGCGGCCCGGTTACCCGGGCCGCGCTTGTTCGCAGGATAGCCTCCTAACCGTTACCGGTTATTCGGCGTCCTCCCGGCGCTTCTTGCCGTCCACGGCCAGCCAAATCAGGCCAGCGCCAGAGGCAACGGCGGTCGTGACCCACATCGCGGTGTTGTCACCGGTCTGGGGCACAGCCGCCAGGGGCACGTCGGGATCCTCCACCTCGATCTCTGCGGGCTGCTCAGGCAGCTCGGGCAGGGGGCCCAGCGGGGTCTCAGGCTCCTCGACCTCTACAGGCACCTCGGGATCCTCGGGCAGCTCAGGCAGGGGGCCAAGCGGGGTCTCAGGCTCCTCAACCTCTACGGGCTCCTCGGGCTCCTCAGGCAGGGGGCCAAGCGGGGTCTCGGGATCCTCGATCTCAACGGGCTGAGAGGGCTCAACGGGCTGAGAAGGCTCAACAGGCTGAGAAGGCTCAACAGGCTGAGAAGGCTCAACGGGCTGAGAGGGCTCAACGGGCTGAGAAGGCTCAACAGGCTGAGAGGGCTCAACAGGCTGAGAGGGCTCAACAGGCTGAGAGGGTTCAACGGGCTGAGAAGGCTCAACAGGCTGAGAAGGCTCAACGGGCGCGGGGGTGG
>CAJTVM010000073.1 GCA_910579595.1 uncultured Oscillospiraceae bacterium | reverse complement strand
AACGGCATCGGCCTGCTGGACATCGTGGAAAACCGTCTGGTGGGCATGAAGGACCGGGGCGTGTACGAAACCCCGGGCGGCACCATTCTCTACCGCGCCCACGAGGTGCTGGAGATGATCACCGTGGACAAGGACACCAAGCACATGAAGTCCAAGCTGGCGGTGGACTTTGCCGACCTGGTGTATAACGGCAAGTGGTTCACCCCTCTGAGGGAGGCGCTGCAGGCCTTTGCCGTGGATACCCAGAAGCACGTCAACGGCCAGGTGAAGCTGAAGCTGTACAAGGGCAACATCATCACCGCCGCCGTCACCTCCCCGGACACGCTGTACTCCGAGAACCTGGTGACCTTCGAGGAGAGCGATTACGATCAGAAGGACTCCCAGGGCTTCATCAATCTGTGGGGCCTGCCCGACAAGGTGCAGGCGCTGCGGGAGCAGGGGAAACTGTAATCGTTGCAGCTTCGTAACAGCGGTGTTACTGCACTGTTACCACATCTTAACCACAATTTAATGGAAAACGGCCCCGGCCTGTAGTATACTGGTTCCGGCCCTCCTCTGGAAGGGGGAGGGCCGGAGGAATCCAAATGATTTCCTCAAGTCATTTTAAGGAGGAAAAACATGAACGAGACAGTGGAAAACAAGGGCCAGGGGAAGGGGACCAGGGCCGTTAAGGCGGTGGGCGCCATCGTCCTGGCGGGCTGCCTGGTGGCAAGCCTGGGGCTGAACATCTATCAGGCGTCTGTCCAAAATCAGAAGGTGAACAGCTTCATCGACGGCCAGCTGGAGCGGCAGGCCAAGGAGGAGGAGCAGGAAAATTCCTACATCGAGGACGGCTTTGTGGTGGGCGACGATTACGAGATCCGCTCCACCACCCACATTTCCGACGCCTACAAGAGCGGAGATGACAGCGGGCTCAGCGAGGCGGACAAGGAGACGCTGGACATGGCCAAGGCTGTGCTGGACGAGGTGGTCGAGGACGGCATGAGCAACTATGAAAAGGAGCTGGCCGTGTACACCTGGATGGTGGAGAATATCGGCGTCAGCGGCTCCGGCAGCGTCATCAGCCGCCCCGGCGGGAGCAGCAGCGCTTTCACACCCCACGACGTGCTGATCAGCAAAGACGCGGTATGCGTGGGCTATGCCACCACCTTCCGGCTGCTGATGAATATGCTGGGGATGGACGTCCATATTGTGCACAACGACTACCACTCCTGGGATCTGGTGGAAATTGAGGACGGCCAGTGGTACCATGTGGACATCTACAGCGACGCCCACGGCGCGCTGTACGGCAACTTCAACATGACCGATGATGTGTGCCTCATGGGCCACAACTGGGATGGCTCGGCCCTGCCGGTGGCGGACAGTGTGAAGTATTCCCCCGCGGTTTGCAACAGCGTGGAGCTGGACGGCCTGCTGGACGTACCCGCGCAGCTGAAAAAGGATATGGACGAGGGCAAGTGCGCGGTGTTTTACCGCTTCAAGACGCCCCTCACCGAGGAGGATATGACGGCGGCGGACTTTCTGGCGCAGCTGCTGGATACTGCGGTGACCTCTATCCCGGATGGCAATTACTACTATTTCCGGGCCCTCTGGTATCCCGGCGAAAACGATGAAAATATCCTGGGCCTGATGATGGAGAGGGACGAGGAGCCCGGTGAGGAGAACCCCATTTTTGATACTAACAGCCCGGAGGGCAGGGCCGTTATCAACGCCATCGCGGAAGCCTTCGGTATGGATCCGGCGATGCTGGGCGGCCAATACGTCGACGACCCCGTTGAGGATGAACCTGTGGAGGACGTGATCGGCGGCGGATCCAGCGAGGTAGTCAGAACAAAAAACGGCGGAAGCGTCACTGTCAACTGAGGGGGGACGCGGCATGAGACGGAACATAAAACGGATTGCCTGCCTCACCCTGGCGGTACTGCTGCTGGGCGGCGCTTGGGGCTGCGGCTCCAGCACCGGGGATGAGGGGAAGGACGTAGACATGGCCGCCCTGATGGACGCCATGATCGCGGCGGACCCCACCCTGCCGGATCTGACCCGCGTGACCAGCGATGGGGATCAGGCGGCCAGCGATTTCACCTATCTATCCGATTTGGACTATAAATTGATTGACGAATATTTCTATGCCTGTGCTTCGGCGGGCACCGCGGAGGAGATCGCGGTGATGAAGCTGAAGGACGCCGGCAAGGCGGCCGCCGCCATGGATTCCCTCCACAAGCACATTGAGGCGCGGCAGGGCACCTTCCGGGAGTACGACCCGGAGCAGCTTCCCCTCACCGAAAAAGCGGTGATCATCCGGGAGGGGCGGTACGTGGCGCTGATTGTCTGCGAGAAAAGCGGACTGGTGCAGAACGTATTCCGGGACAGTTTTAAAGAGAGCTGAATACCCTGGGGCCGCAGCCGTTTTTGGCGGCTGCGGCCCCGGCGTGTCAGCACAGCAAATTAAGGGAGCGATTTTTATGAAACTCTGGGCAGGGCGGTTCCAAAAGGAGACCGATACCTTAGTCAACGACTTCAATTCCTCCATCGGCTTCGACGCACGGCTGTATGAGCAGGATATCCGGGGCTCCATCGCCCACGCCACCATGCTGGGCAGCGCCGGGATCATTGAACAGCACGAGGCGGAAAAGATCGTGGAGGGCCTGACGGCCATCCTTTCGGACATCGAGGACGACAAGGTGGAGTTCTCCCTGGACAACGAGGACATCCACATGAACATTGAGGCCCTGCTCACCCAGCGCATTGGCCAGACGGGTAAGCGGCTGCACACCGCCCGCTCCCGCAACGACCAGGTGGCCACCGACTTCCGGCTGTACGTGAAGGAGGAGATCCCCGGGATCATCCGGCAGGTGCTGGGGCTGGAAAAGGTGCTGGTAAAAAAGGCCAAGGCTCATCTGGGCACCGTCATGCCCGGCTACACCCATATGCAGCGGGCCCAGCCCACCACCTTCGGCCACTATATGATGGCCTACGCCAATATGCTCAAGCGGGATATCACCCGGCTGGAGGACTGCTTGGAGCGGATGGACGAGTGCCCCCTGGGCTCCGGCGCGCTGGCCACCTCCACTTATCCCGTGGACCGGTTTGCCACCGCCCAGGCCCTGGGCTTTGCCAAGCCCACTGACAACTCCATGGATTCGGTGTCCGATCGGGACTATGCCATTGAGCTACTGTCCGCCCTGTCTATTTTGATGATGCACCTGTCCCGGTTCTCCGAGGAGATCATTTTGTGGTGTTCCTGGGAGTTCCGGTATGTGGAGCTGGATGACGCCTACTCCACCGGATCGTCCATCATGCCCCAGAAAAAGAACCCGGACGTGGCCGAGCTGGTCCGGGGCAAGACGGGGCGGGTGTACGGCTCGCTGGTCACCCTGCTCACCGTGATGAAGGGTCTGCCCCTGGCCTACAACAAGGATATGCAGGAGGACAAGGAACCGGTGTTCGACGCCATCGACACCGTGGAGCTGTGCGTCCCTGTGTTCGCCGCCATGCTGGACAGCCTGACGGTGAAGGACAAGAATATGGCACGGGCGGCGTCCGTGGGCTTTATCAACGCCACCGACTGCGCCGACTACCTGGTAAAAAAGGGCCTGCCCTTCCGGGAGGCGTACATGATCGTGGGCCGTCTGGTGCATATGTGCATCCGCACCGGCGAGAGCCTGGACACCCTGCCGCTGAAGGACTTCCGGGCCATTTCCGGGCTGTTTGACGAGGACGTGTACGAGGCCCTCCAGCTGAAAACCTGCGTCAACGGGCGCACAGTGTACGGCGGGCCGTCGGAGGACAGCGTGAAGAAGCAGATCACGCTGATCGAGGAGTTCGTCTCCGCCCGGGAGGGGGCGTGAGTATGAAGCCGAAAATCTACATTGACGGCAAGGAGGGCACCACCGGCCTGCAAATCTACGACAGGCTGGGGGGTCGGGATGACATTGAGCTGCTGCTCATTGACGGGGACAAGCGCAAGGACGCCCATGAGCGGGCCAAGCTGCTCAACGCGGCGGATCTGGTGTTCCTGTGCCTGCCGGACGCTGCCGCCGTGGAGGCGGTGTCCCTCATTGAAAATGGCAGCACAAGGGTGATCGACTGCTCCACCGCCCACCGCACGGCGGATGGATGGGTGTACGGCTTCCCGGAGCTTCACGGACAGCGGGAGCGGATCAAGACCGCCAAGCGGGTGGCCAATCCGGGGTGCTATGCCACCGGATTCCTGTCGCTGGTGCGGCCCCTGGTGGAGACAGGGGCGCTGCCCCAAGACGCGTATGTGGCCTGCCACGCCCTGTCCGGCTACACCGGGGCGGGGAAGAAGGCCATCGCCCAGTATTCCGACCCTGGGCGGGATGTGGAGCTGGATTCCCCCCGGCATTATGCCGTGGCGCTGGCCCATAAGCATATCCCCGAAATGACGGTGGTGAGCGGCCTTGCCCGCAGGCCCATCTTTATGCCCATGATCTGTGGCTTCCCTCAGGGCATGACGGTGACCGTCCCCCTGTTTGCGGAGCAGTTGAAGGGCGCGGCGTCCATCGAGGCTCTGCGGGCGCTGTATGCGGATTATTACGGGAACAGCCTGGTGGTGGCGCTCCGCCCCGCCGATGCCCCCGCCTGCGGCTTCATCGGCTCCAATAACCTGGCGGGGAAGGATATCCTGCAAATTTTCGTCAATGGAAACAGGGAGCAGCTGATGCTCACCGCGCGGCTGGACAACCTGGGCAAGGGCGCGTCCGGCGCGGCGGTGCAGAACATGAACCTGATGCTGGGCTTCGAGGAAACCCGTGGCCTGAACCTGTGACGGCTCAGAGCATAACGAATAGGGAGTGGAATTATGTTGAAAGAGATTTCCGGCGGCGTGTGTGCCGCCAGGGGCTTCCAGGCGGCGGGGATCCGCTGCGGCGTCAAGTCCAAACTTGCGGAGGGGGACGGCAACCAGCCCGTGGTGTCCTCCATGAAGGACTACCTTACCGGCAAGAAGGATCTGGCCATGATCCTGTCCGAGTGCGACTGCGCGGCGGCGGCGGTGTATACCATGAACCGGGTGAAGGCCGCCCCCATCTACGTCACCATGGGCAACCTGGAGGACGGGGTGTGCCGGGGCATCATCGCCAACAGCGGCAACGCCAATGCCTGCGCCCCCCTGAGCCATGAGCACGCGGAGCGGATGTGCTCCCTGGCCGCCAGCGCCACCGGGCTGAAGCCCACCGACTTTGTGGTGGCCTCCACCGGCGTCATCGGCCAGGAGCTGAACATTGCCGCCATCGAGCGGGGCGTGCCCGCTTTGGTGAAAAGCCTGAGCAGCGATGGATCGGATGCCGCTGCCAACGCCGTCATGACCACCGACACGGTGAAAAAGGAGACGGCGGTTTCCGTGAACATCGGCGGCAAGGCCGTCACCATCGGGGCCATCGCCAAGGGCTCCGGCATGATCCACCCCAACATGGGCACCATGCTGTGCTTTATCACCACCGACTGCGCCATCACCCACGAGCTGCTCCAGGACGCCCTCCACGAGATCGTTCCCCGCACCTTCAACCGGGTGACGGTGGACGGGGACACCTCCACTAACGATATGTGTGTGGTGCTGGCCAACGGCATGGCGGGCAACGAGCAGATCGAGTGGCGGGACGATGATTACGCCCTGTTCTGCAAGGCCCTCCACGAGGTGTGCCGGCGGATGGCCCGGGCCATCGCCGCCGACGGCGAGGGCGCGTCCCGCCTGATCACCTGCACCGTCCGATCCGCCCGCAGTGAGGACAGCGCCGAGCGGCTGGCCAAGGCGGTGGTGGGCTCCTCTCTGGTGAAGGCGGCCATGTACGGATCCGACGCCAACTGGGGCCGGGTGCTGTGCGCTATGGGCTACTCCAAGGCCCCCTTCCGCCCAGAGTATGTAGACATCAAGTTCTCCTCCATTTTTGGGGAGGTGGCCGTGTGCGAAAAAGGGACCGGCCTGGACTTCGACGAGGAGCTGGCCAAGAAGATCCTGGGCCAGAACGAGGTTGTCATCGACGTATCCCTGAACGAGGGCGAGCATTCCGCCACCTGCTGGGGTTGCGATCTGACCTATGATTATGTTAAAATAAACGGCGATTACAGAACCTAATTCAGAAAAAGGTGGTTTTTCCCATGTCATCCCTGATTGATCGCGCCCAGGTGCTGGCGGAGGCGATGCCCTACATCCAAAAATACAGCGGCACCACCATTGTGGTGAAGTACGGCGGCAACGCCATGATCTCGGAGGAGCTGCGGGAGGCGGTCATATCCGATCTGATTCTCCTGTCCCTGGTGGGCGTCCATGTGGTGGTGGTCCACGGCGGCGGGCCGGAGATCAGCGAGATGCTGAAACGCCTGGGCCACGAGTCCAGGTTCGTGGACGGCCTGCGCTACACCGACGAGGCGGCGATGGATATAGTGCAGCAGGTGCTGTGCGGCAAGGTAAACAAGGATCTGGTGGCTATGGTGAACGGCCACGGGGGCCGGGCCATCGGCCTGTGCGGCATGGACGCCGATCTGTTCCAGGCGGTGCGGCTGGACGAGCGCTATGGCCTGGTAGGCTCCATCACCAAGGTGGAGCCGGCGGTGGTGCAGGATGCCATCCACAACGGCTATATCCCCGTGGTGTCCACCGTGGCCCGGGGCACCGACGGCCCCACCGCCTACAACATCAACGCGGATACTGCCGCGGCAAAGCTGGCGGTGGCGCTGAACGCGGAAAAGCTGCTGCTGCTCACCGATGTGCGGGGACTGCTTACCGATCCGGCGGACGAGGGCACCCTGATCCAGCAGGTTCGGGCGTCGGAGATCCCGGGGCTGATCAAGGACGGCGTGATCAAGGGCGGCATGATTCCCAAGATCGACTGCGCCGTGGAGGCGGTGCGTTCCGGCGTGCGCTCCACCGTCATTCTGGACGGGCGGATTCCCCACTCCATCCTGATTGAGCTGCTCAGCGACGAGGGCGCGGGCACCTTGCTGACGGTTTAGCGTCCGGGCCGCTGCGAGCGGGCGGAGCGTGATATCATGAAGGGGAGCTAATGGTTATGACCTATGAAGAACTGAGAGAGTTAGACCACAGCTATGTGGTGCGGAGCTATGGCCGCAACCCCATTGCCATCGACCACGGGCAGGGCGCCACCCTGTACGGCGTGGACGGCAGGGAATACATCGACTTTGCCTCCGGCATCGGCGTGCTGTCGGTGGGCACCGCCCACCCGAAGTGGACTGCGGCGGTGGAGAAGCAGGCGGGCAGGCTGGCCCATGTCTCCAACCTGTACTACTCCGAGCCGTACATCAGGCTGGCGGAGCGGCTGTGCACCCGCTCCGGCATGGCGGCGGCATTTTTCGGCAACTCCGGCGCGGAGGGCAACGAGGGCGTTATTAAACTGGCCCGGAAATACTCCTGGGAGAAGTACGGCGAGGGACGGGGTACGGTGATCACCTTGAACCGCTCTTTCCATGGCCGCACCGTCACCACCCTGGCGGCCACCGGGCAGGACGTGTTCCACAAATATTTTTTCCCTTTTACCGAGGGCTTCCGCCACGCCGATCCCACCATCGACTCCGTGAAGCAGGCGGCGGGCCACGACGTATGCGCCGTGCTGGTGGAGCTGGTGCAGGGAGAGGGCGGCGTGTTCCCCCTGGACAAGGGGTTTGTCCAGGCGCTGGCCCAGCTGTGCGCGGATCGGGACTGGCTGCTGCTGGTGGACGAGGTGCAGACCGGCGTGGGCCGCACCGGCGCCCTGTTCTGCTTCCAGCAGTACGGCGTCCAGCCCGATGCCGTCTCCTTCGCCAAGGGGATCGCCGGGGGCCTGCCCATGGGCGGGTTCCTGGTGAACGAGAAGTGCCGCCATGTGTTTGCCCCCGGCGATCACGCCTCCACCTTTGGCGGCAACCCCATCTCTGCCGCCGCGGCCTGCGCGGTGCTGGACATCCTGGACGATGGGGCCATCCGGCAGGTGAATGAAAAGGGACAATACCTCCGGGACGGCATCGAGGCGCTGGGGGTGTCCTGCCTGGGCAAGACCCGGGGCCTGGGGCTGATGATCGGCGTGGAGGTGCAGGACGGCCTTTCCAATAAGGAACTGTGCGCCCATCTCAACGAGGCGGGGCTGCTGAGTCTCACCGCCGGGCCGGTGCTGCGGTTCCTGCCGCCGCTGACCATCACCAAGGACGAGATGGACAAGGGGCTGGCCGTTTTGAAAGCGGCGCTGTCCTGAAACGGAGGGAACGTGATGGCAAGCCTTTATGACAGGGCGGATATCTACGACCTGCTGGAGACGGAAAAGCGATATCAGATCACCAAGCGGCACTGGGAAACGGTGCTGGCGGGGAAACAGATCGGGACGCTGCTGGATGTAAGCGTCGGATCCGGCAATCTGACCCTGCCTCTGGGGGAGCTGGGAGTGGAGCTGTACGGCTCCGATTTGAGCGGGGCCATGCTGGAGCGGTGCCGGGAAAAGGCCGGGAAACGGGGTATTCCTATCGATCTGCGCGTCAGCGACTTCCGGCGGCTGGATGAAGCCTTTGACAGGGCCTTCGACTGCGTGGCCAGCACGGGAAACTCCCTGCCCTATGTGGCTAACGATGAGATCCCGGATGTACTTGCCCAGATGGACCGGCTGGTCAGGCCGGGGGGATACCTGTACGTTGACATCCGGAACTGGGACAAAATATTGGAGACAAAACAGCGTTTTTACCTGTATAACCCCACGTTTCTTGACGATGTGCGGATGAACCTGGTTCAGGTCTGGGATCATCACGAGGACGGTTCCATGACCTTCAACCTGCTCTACACCTTTGAGCGGGACAATCAGATTTTTCAAAAAGAGAGTTTTGAGGAGCACTACTTCCCGCTGAGGCGGCATACGCTGCTAAACGCTCTGGGGCGGCTGGGCTATGAGGAGCCGGAGCTCCTGTGCCTGCCCGCGTTTTGGGATACCGTGAGGCCGGAGGAGGCCGATTGGTACTGTGTGCTCGCTCGAAAACAGGAGGCGTCAACATGAGAAAGGACTTACTCAAGCTGCTGGATCTATCCAAAGAGGAGATCATTGAAATCCTGGACACGGCGGATCAGATGAAGTACAGCCAGAAGCACGGCATCCCCCACGACCACCTCCGGGGCAAGACCCTGGCCATGATCTTCGAGAAGAACTCCACCCGCACCCGGGTGTCCTTTGAGGTGGGGATGTACCAGCTGGGCGGCCATGCCCTGTTCCTGTCCGGCAAGGAGAGCCAGATCGGCCGGGGGGAGCCGGTGGAGGACACCGCCCGGGTGCTGGCCCGGTACTGCGATGGCATCATGATCCGCACCTTTGCCCAGACGGAGGTGGAGGAACTGGCCAAGTACGCCTCCATCCCGGTGGTAAACGGCCTCACCGACTTTGCCCATCCCTGCCAGGTGCTGGCGGATCTCATGACTGTACGGGAGAAAATGACCCGGCTGGAGGGACTGAAGCTGGCCTTCATCGGGGACGGCAACAATATGGCCAATTCCCTGATCGTGGGCGGGCTGAAGTGCGGCATGGATGTGTCCGTGGCCTGCCCGGAGGGGTATGATCCCGATCCATCGGTGCTGGACTTCGCCAAAACCGTGACGGACTGCAAGTTCGAGCTGGTGCGTACCCCCGCCGATGCTGTGAAAGACGCCGACGTAGTGATCACCGACGTGTGGGCGTCCATGGGCCAGGAGGAGGAGCGGGCCGTCCGAGCCAAGGCATTCGCCGGCTACTGCGTGGACGGAAAGCTCATGGAGCTGGCCCATCCCGGCTGCATGGTACAGCACTGCCTCCCTGCCCACAAGGGGGAGGAGATCAGCGCCGGGGTGTTCGAGGCCCACGCCGATGAGATCTTCGAGGAGTCGGAGAACCGCCTCCACGCCCAGAAGGCCGTGCTGTACCTGCTGATGAGGGATTAAACAGAGCAGAGGCCCTCTCCCAAAGGGAGGGGGCTTTTCTTTTTACCTGCGGTGTGATATAATTGCCCCAAAGGAGGGGAGGACAATGACTCCTCAGGAACAGCTACAGCAGTGGATCACACAGAGCGGCAGCATTGTCTTTTTCGGCGGGGCGGGGGTGTCCACCGAGAGCGGAATCCCGGATTTCCGCAGCGTGGACGGCCTGTACAACCAGAAATACAGCGAGCCGCCGGAGACGATTCTCAGCCATACCTATTTTACCCGCCGGACGGAGGACTTCTACCGCTTTTACCGGGACAAAATGCTGTGCCTGGACGCCAAGCCCAACGCCGCCCATTTGAAGCTGGCGGAGCTGGAACGGGCGGGGAAGCTGAAGGCGGTGGTGACCCAGAATATCGACGGACTCCACCAGCTGGCGGGCAGCCGGACGGTGTACGAGCTTCATGGCTCGGTGCACCGCAATTACTGCACCAAGTGCCGCGCCTTTTACGGCGTGGACTTCATCGCGGAGGGGACGGGGGCGCCTAAATGCCCGGTGTGCGGCGGCCTGGTGAAGCCCGACGTGGTGCTCTACGAGGAGGGGCTGGATCAGGACACCGTCGAGGGAGCCGTGCGCGCCATCTCCCGGGCGGATGTGCTCATCGTCGGCGGCACGTCGCTGGTGGTGTACCCGGCGGCGGGGCTGATCAACTATTACCGGGGAAATAAACTGGTACTTATCAACCGGGATGCCACCCCCTATGACGCCCATGCAAATCTGGTCATACACGATTCCATCGGGAAAGTGCTGGGAGGGATCGAGGCATGAATCAATACAGAGCCAGCAGAGTAGAGCAGGTGCTCGCCGCCCTGGGAAAATCCGTGTGCTACCTGAGCCTGTTTTTGGGGATGCAGGTGGCGGTGATGATCCCCGTGATGGTCGCCGTTGCCGCGGAGGAGCTGAGAGGGGGCTCTGTGATGGACGAGGATGCCCTCACCGCCATGATGAATGCCGACGCGATGACCCTCACGCTGATTTCCGGGCTGCTCACCATCGTTGTGGTGCTGGCAATTTATCTGATCCGGCGGAAAAAGCTCAGCGAGGCGCTGATGCTGCGCCCTGTGCCCGTGCCCACTCTGCTGACGGCCGCGTCGCTGGTGCCGGCGCTGTACCTGCTGGTCACCATATTCCTGATGCTGCTGCCTCAGGAGTGGTCCCAGAGTTACATTGAGGCGTCCGCAGGCATCGACAGCGGTTCCCTGATTGGGATAATCTCTGTGGCGGTTGTGGCCCCCATTGTGGAGGAATTCATCTTCCGGGGACTGATCATGAACCGGCTGAGCCGGGTCATGCCGGGGTGGCTGGCGGTGGTGCTGTCCGCCGCTGTTTTCGGGGTGTGCCACGGGCACCCGGTGTGGTTTGCCTACGCCTTTGCGCTGGGGGCGTTTTTCGGTTTCATCGATCTGCGGACGGGTTCCATCTGGCCGTCCATCCTGGGCCATGTGGCCTTCAATGCCATCGGACAGATCGTCACTTTTGTCCCTGAGACGGAGGAGGGGACGGAGCTTCTGATTGTCCTGGGCACGTTGCTGGTGGTGGGGATCGCCGCCCCGCTGTTCAACCGCAGGGCCGTCGGGGCACTGTTCCACCCCGCGCCCCAGCCCCAGTTTACGCCCATGTCCCTGCCAGGGCAGGAGCTGGAGCTGCCCACACAGCCTGGGACCTATGAGTTCGATCCGTGGGATGAATAACCGGGCAGAGCCGGAAATTGTTTAGGAGGGCACTATGTTTCAAGTGAAAAAAAACGAGGGCGCGGCCCGGCGGGGGGAATTCACCTGTCCCCACGGCACGGTGCAGACCCCGGTGTTTATGAATGTGGGCACCCAGGGAGCCATCAAAGGAGGGCTGTCCGCCTTCGATTTGAAGGAGATCGGCTGTCAGATCGAGCTGTCCAATACCTACCATCTGCACCTGCGTCCCGGAGACGGCGTGGTGCGGCAGATGGGGGGGCTGCACAGATTCATGCGCTGGGACGGCCCCATGCTCACCGATTCCGGCGGGTTCCAGGTGTTTTCCCTGGCGGGGCTGCGGAAAATCACCGAAGAGGGGGTCACGTTTTCCTCCCACATCGACGGCAAGCGCATTTTCATGGGTCCCGAGGAGTCCATGCGCATCCAGTCCAATCTGGGCAGCGATGTAGCCATGGCATTTGACGAGTGTGTGGAAAACCCCGCGCCCTACGACTACGCCAAGGCGTCCTGCGAACGCACCCTGCGCTGGCTGGAGCGGTGCGCAGTAGAGCATGAGCGGCTGAACGCCCAGCCCGACTGTGTGAACCCGGGACAGGTGCTGTTCGGCATCAATCAGGGGGCCACCTATGAGGATTTGCGGGTGTGGCACATGAAGGAGACGGCGAAAATTCCCTGCGGCGGCTACGCCATCGGCGGTCTGGCGGTGGGGGAGCCCACCGAGGTGATGTACCAGATCATCGAGGCGGTGGAGCCCCATATGCCTGTGGACAAGCCCCGGTACCTCATGGGAGTGGGCACGCCGTCCAACATCATCGAGGCGGTGGCCCGGGGCGTGGATTTCTTCGACTGCGTCATGCCCGCCCGGAACGCCCGCCACGGCAAACTGTTCACTTGGGACGGGGCGCTGAACATCAAAAACGAGCGCTTCAAGCTGGACCAGCGGCCCATCGATCCCGCCTGTGGCTGCCCGGTGTGCCAGAACTTCTCCAGGGCCTACCTGCGCCACCTGTTCGTGGCGGGGGAGATGCTGGCCATGCGCCTGGCGGTGATGCACAACCTGTATTTCTACAACAGCCTGACCCATTGCATCCGGGACGCCCTGGACGCGGGGCAGTTCGCCGCCTTCCGGGCGGAATATTCGGAGAGGCTGGCGGGACGGGCGGAGTAAGAACCTGTATTCACAGCCGAAACCGCTGGATGACCGAGGGATTTTCCCGTCAGGTAAGGCAAATTTTCGCAGGAATCATTGCGTTTATTTTAAGAAAATTTAACGCGGCATGGCGGGAAAAGACCCGGCCAGACGGTGAATCGAGGTTATGAATACAGGTTCTGAGGGATACCCTGAAATATATTTTCAAAAGGGCTTGTCTTTGCCCGCGCTTTCCGCTATAATGGTCCTATTGTCTGCCAACGAGTGACCGTTAACTTTTTACATTGGAGGAAAAATCATGTTTAATCTCGCAGCCTCAGCCGCCGGGGGCGGCAACGTATCGATGTTCCCGTCCATCCTGATGATCGTTGTCATGATTGCCGTCATGTATTTCCTGCTGATCCGCCCGGAGAAGAAAAAGAAGAAGGCCGCCGATGAAATGCGCAACAGCCTGAAGGTGGGGGATGAGATCACCACCATCGGCGGCATCGTAGGCACCATCTGCGCGGTGAAGGACAAGACCATCGTGCTGG
>CAJTVM010000072.1 GCA_910579595.1 uncultured Oscillospiraceae bacterium | reverse complement strand
TTGGCGTGGCCCATGATGTACTGCAACGCTTTGGGGTTCATACCGGCGTTTGCCATGCGGGTACAGAACGTGTGCCCTTATGGCATAATAAGGACAAATCGGAAAACCCATGCAGTGCAACGGGTTGGCGGTTTGTCCTTATTCTTTTTCCACAAAAAAACGGCCCTGAAACGGGGTCTACGGGAGGGGGCGAAAAAACAGGGCTGCACTTAAAGGACAAATTTTTTCGGAAGCAGACAGGGGTATCACAAGTCTGTATCCAGCCTTTTGGGGTAGCACAAAGCAACCACTTTTTGGAATGGAAAGAGGCGTTACCCATTACAATCTCGATGTCTTTATCAAGTGATGGAAGAAGCTGGTTGGAAACCCAAAACTCAAACAGGCCGCTACTCATTGTTCCCTGTACTACGGCGGCGCCAGAATTTTATCCCTCATTTTAGCGGCAACATTACCACAGTGTTTATACTTGCGGCCACTGATCTGTCCAAACACCTGCTGTCCACGAGGCGCATACCCATATTCACGATTCCCATCTTGCAATTTCTATAAAAAACTATGCACTTTGAACTGTTATTTCTTCCTGCTGAGAACAGTATACCACGTTTTGTCCGTTTGTCCTCTCTTTTAGCAGGCAAAAAGCAGCGGGGCGGAAATGTGCCGTAATTTTTTCGGGCAATTGTGGAAAAAGGGCGGCGTTTGTGGTAAACTGAAGAAAATTGACTTTCTGGGGGCCAAAACACCCCTAGGTGCAGCGGACTCCGCCGCAGGAAAGGAGGGCGCACGATGAAGCCAAAGGATGCTTTCGGCGGGCTGTTTTTCAGCGAGATTTTCGGCAGCGGGCTTTATCAATGGGGGGGGCAATTTGTCCGCGATCCCTTCGGCCGCAGCGGAGACAGCCCGTTGTTGATCCATGCTGTTACGGGGGAGGGATACTACACAAGGCGAGTGGACGCCGATGGGGAGACGCGCCGCTATTATCAAAAGCTGATCCTCACCCCGCCCCGGTGCCTAGACATTCTCTGGCCCAGCGACATGTTCCGTATACCAGACACCGGGGCGGAGCGGTTCGGGCCCCCCCTGGCGCAAAACGGTTTCGGGCAGGCGCTCGCAAAGAGGGTTGGGGAAACGGCGGTGCTGCTATTTCCCTGCGCGGGCGCGGCGGGTGCGTCCGGGCGGCAGTATCCGGCGGGCCCGTACAGTTGGAAAGATCCCGTCCTGCGAAGGATAGCGGGGCGCACCATCGAGATCTTCGATCGGCTAAACACCGCCGGCTATGTTTATCAGGACTTTCGCCTCTCCCGGTTTTTCTTCGGGGCCGACGGGCGCGTTCTCCTTGATTTTTCCAACTTGATTTTCCCCCTTGAACGAGAGGGCGGGGGGTATGCCTCCAAAGGGACTCGCGCCCCCTCCGCCAAGGAGATCCCGCTGGAATTCGCGGATCCAGCCTTTGTCCAGGGCAGAAAAAAACGACTGGATATCCGCTCCCAAAACTACAGCCTGTGCGCGCTGCTGTTCTTTCTCTTCCTGGGGCGCCTTCCCTATGAGGGAAGGCTGTTGACCGGTTCCTCGGACAAAACCGCTCAAGAGTATTTGATCAAGTTCCGTGAGTACCACAAAATGTCGATTTTCATTTTCGACCCGGATGACTCCTCCAACCACATTGGCGTATTTCAGGAGGAAAAGCTGATTGTGGAGTTGTGGGAGCAGCTTCCGCAACCCTTGAAGGAGGCGTTTCTGATGGCGCTGGGGCAGGAACGCATAAAAAACCCCCATGGCATCTGCTGCCCAACGCCGCGCACATGGCTGCGGACCCTGGGTCAGCTGGGATGGTATCCCTGAGCCCGAATAAACCAGTTTGATTGGAGACTGTCATATGAACTTAGCGGACTGTGCAAGGCAGGATGAGCAGGCATATTTGGACGGGGCCTGGGCAGGAACCTCCACCTTTGACCTGAGCGGGGCGTTGTACACGCTGGCGGCGGAAAGCGAGACCCCTATGGAAGCCTATTCCGACCCTGAGCGGCTTCAGGAGCGGCTGCGCGAGATGAACGTCAGCGATGACGACATATGGAGAATCTGCCTGATGGCGGGGGTACCGGGCCTTGACCAACTTTTCCAGGCGGACGGAGGCGCAGGGCAACGGGATTTGGATCGGTACGTACAAAACGCCGTGCAGAAAACCGGCCTGAGCCGGATGACTGTTCTGGAACTGACCGGACTGATCGCCGTCTCGGCAGGAGTTGCGTTCAATTACAGCTCCACATACCGCACTGCCCGGCCTGCGGTGCAAGAGCAGGCATTTATCATCCCCCTCAGCGTCTATGAACGGGAGCTCAGCGACTTCAGGCAGCGGTTTGAGCAGGCCGTCGCATCGGGATGCCTTCCCTCCCTGGACTGCACCGGGCTTGACGCCCTTGTGGCCACCGGCCTGCCCAAAGCAAAATTTTATAAAGCATATTACCTGCTCCACACCGCCCGGCAGGAGGGGTGGGCTGGGGACACGGACACTGCCATTGCGCTGCTGCGGGAGGCGGCGGAGGCAGGAGACGCAGACGCCGCCGCAGAACTGGGGGACTTCTGCTATCAGCGGGGTTCCGCGCACTGGTCCGAGGCGCTTGCCTATTACACCGGATTTGGCGCGCATGCGCTGAATGAGCCGAGAAGGCGGGCGGCCGCCCGCATACTCCGGCAGAAACGGGCCAATCCCTGGATTTTCCTTCTAAGCGCGGCCCTGCTGCCGGCCGCCCTCGCGGCGATGGCTTTCCTCCCGGGCGGCGCGACCGGTTTTTCCCGCTCCCTGCTGAGCGTGGTCGGTGCCGGCTTCAGTCTGCTGATTCTCATATGGGGTATATGGCGCAATCGCCGGAACCCCTGCGGAAGCCTCCGCCTTGTCCCTGCCTGCATACTCGGGATATGGGCTGTCTGCATTGCCATCCTGCTGCTGTGATGGAAAAACCGGCCACAGCGAGATCGGCCTATGCGACCGGGGATACCGCCGAACGGAAATAGCGCCGCTTTTCCAGTAACCCCGCCAAGGTACGATACATCAGATCGTCCAACCCCTCCAGGCTGGTGTACCCATCCTTTCCAACCAACCGTTCGTATGGGCTGTCTACCTGCTGCCGCAGGTCTGCGTCGCACAAAAAGGCATCGAATATACCCAATTCGCGCTTTCGCGCCAGCTCCTCAACCAGAACATAGTCCATGCAGGTCTGCGCCGGGGCATGGATGTCCCCGGGGTTGGTAAGCGTGATATAACAGACCAGCGGGGCGGTACCCCGGGGCAGCTCCCGCTCCAATTCCCTATTCAGGCAATCCAGCAACCCGCCCAGCGGGACAGGGCGCTTCCCGGACAGCTCCTGCTTCAAGGCGCTCAGACCATACACGCAGTTTTTCTTAAACTGGCAGACTTGCACGCGATCCCAGGGATATACGCAGGTGATATCGGCCTGAACCCCTTTTCCGGCAGTCAGATCCCACGCACAGTGGTAAAAGCTCCTCGCCACGCAGCTCAAGGCGGGCACTGCCGCCCGGCGGCAGTCCGGCCCCAGCAGGACTAGGTACAGGCGGAGCTTTTGGGGCTTGCCCCGTTGTATCGCCTTGGCGGCCCGCCGGAGCCCATCCTGAGCGCACGCCAGAAAACCCTGTGGGGGCAGGCTGGACGGCGTGCGGAACAGGCCGCTAAGCCTCCCGGCACACCTTACGCCCAACTGCAGCTCCAGAGTGGTCTCCTGGCCGCCCAAAAGCTGCCCGCCGTCCGCGCACAGCGCTACGCCGCCGATCAGCAGGCGCATTGCCAGTGTCACGGGATCCTCCCCTGTCTCCGGGTGGGGCGGCACCGAAAACGCCTGCGGGTATTGGTATATCTGACAGTCGGTTATATCCGTAAGGCAGTAGTCCGCCCTCTCTTTCTCCGGCGTCCCCTCCTCCCGCCCCTTCCGCAGGAGGACGCGATCCCGGCCGGCATAGCCCCATATGCCCAGGCTGTACAGCCGCGCCAGCGTTTGACACAGATCCGCCGCGCTGTTCCACAGTTCCATTACCGTCATACCGCCGTGCGCTTCCAGCGATTGGAGATCGTTCAACTCATTGGCACCAAACCACGCGCCAACCCCTGCGGGCAGACGGGCAAGGTAGTACTCCGCATCCGCTTTCGGCGGGCGCTGAGGCACCAAAATGTTTGGAATTCCCCTCAGGGCCATCAGCAGACCCTTCAAAACCAGGTCACCACTCCATTCCGCCATGCGCTCCATGCTTACCGGGGCACATTCCACCCGCCAGTTCGTCTTATTCGGCTGTAAAACGCAGCGGAGGGTTCCTTCATGTCCGTCCAATTCAATGCAATTCATTCGCAGGCCCCCGATCTGTCAAATTTGTCCCCGCTGGCACCAGCGGAGCGCCGCAGTCAGCCACCGGCCGTCCGGATCCGGCTCTTCCCTATCCTCCGACACCGGCGTCAGGACGCAGGCTCCATCCGCCCTGACTGCCGCAGCAAGCCAAGGGGCCAGCCTTTCAACACCCTCCGCCTGATCCGTTGTGAACAGCTGCAAATATTCCACAGCGTACCTGAAATCGGGACTCAGCATTTCGGCTGCTGTTTTGAAGTTCCGCACAGGGTCTGTTGTCCAGTCCAGCGGTCGATCCCAAAGCCCAATCACAATCGTCGGAAGCCCGGGGTCGAAGGAGTATCGGGCTTCTGACCGCTTTCCTGGACGCTCCTGATGCGACCACACCCTGTCCTCCCTGGATTGAGGACCCATGGAGGTACGGTACCCCTCCGACAGCGTCTCCGGGGACAGGTTTAGCCTTCCACCGCAGAAAGACCACCCGTACGGGGATTTATTTACCATGTTCACGCCGTAATAGCAGGGGCGGCATTGCTCCAGCCGGGAAATCGACTCCACCACCTGCCGGATCAGGCGGCAGCCGAGGCAGTCGCTCTGTTCGTTTTCCCTGGGACGGGGCATGACAAATACCAGGTTAATGTTGGCGTCCCCGCTCCGCGTCTGCTCAGGGAAAGCGGGAAGGGGTTCGGGCCCTTCCCGATCCTTAAAAAATTGGACGAAGCGTATATGGACATCCTGGAAAAATATTGTTTCGTTTTGGCGGATACGCACGGGCGGGCCGTTGAACAGCTTCACATCCGCGCCCTCCCGGATTTGATCCGCTTGGGCCAGGCATCGTCTCTCATAGCTGCCCTCCTGTCTCTCCATTTGGGAACCGAAAATACCTGCCCTTAGCGACCACCCGCTGTCCTCCTGCTCTCCGGCCAGAAATATCTCAGGCGGGGCAAAGTATGTCTCGACAGGTCCCTGGCCAGCGGATGCCCCCGGCACCTTTCCAGAATAATAAGGGATCAGCGCTCTTCCGTTGTACTGCATTTCAACCTGCTGACTTCCAAGGCCGCCTGCCGGCTGCCGGTCGATCACGGAGAGTATGTGATATTCCATGCCCTGCCCCAGCACCGGCCAGAATTCCTTGTCAATCTGGACAACAGCGCTCCAGGTCTGAGATTCTCCCTCCGGACCCAGAAGCTCCATCGGACTCCACTCCGGGTATTCCTGAAAAATGCCGGCCAGATCCCGGTACAGCCTGGACAACCACTCCGCGCTCTCACTCCACTCGTTTTCATAGGGCTCACAGACATCCATTTTTCGGATGATCTTCACCAGGAAGGGGATCAGAACCTGGCTTAGGTCGCAGGGAAGTTGTGCGCCGTACTTCTCCAGGATCTCCTCCACCTCCGCTACGGTGTGCGGCAATTTGTCGCTGATTGCAAACAAATGCCCGTCTATGCTGTCATACAGCCACAGGATCACCATGCACAGCGAGTACAGATCCAGCCATACGGTGGATGTGGGCGAACGCCACGGCTGAAAGGGTTCGGATACGGTATCAACCTCCGGTGTGGTATAACGCCCATCGTGAGAGGCATCAAAATCGATCAACTTGACGTCCAGTTCCTCCCTGTGCTCCCATGGGGCCTCCTCGCATAACTCAAAGCAATTGATCAGGATGTTGCCCGGCTTGATATCCCGATGGATGATTTGCGCCTGGTGTCCATGGGCTATGCCCTGTACCAGCTTGAGCAGGATCTGCCTGCGATAGGGATCCGGGATGTCGGTGTGTTTATCCAAGTATCTCTGCCGGAATATTTCCAGGTTGCAGGGAAGATATTCGTAAATCCGCATCTCTCCGCCCAGTTCCCGCCAGACATCACCGTCATAGTACTCCAGCTTCCCATCGCGCAGCAGCGGGTTCCTATAGCACGCGGCTATGTACGGGGAGTTGATCCGGGCGGCCTTCACCTCAATCTTATGGCGTACCTGATCTCTCCCGCACCGCTTGATAAAGCAAACGCGTATCCCATCCCGCACGCCATAAAAATACCGGTGCTCTGCGGGCGACCCTGGCGGCCCATAGAATACGCGATACACGTCCAGATACTTTGGTGCCTCAATGTCCCCATATTTCAAGTGGTACTGGTACGGGTCCTTCATACTGCCGCCTCCTCAATGATCGCGGCGGCGAAACGCCGCCGTCCATATCCCTATCTCATCATATTTAACAGCCAGATGATCGGATCCGCATTGTGAAACGGCTCAAGGCTGTCGGGAGCCCGATCCCCGTCCGAGCCGTTTGATTCTAGGCCAACATCCCAATTGGATTGGGTGAAAACATCAACGCGGCTGAAATACCGCTCCAAATATGCCCAGAGCGTTGGGAAACGCTCCCGGATCAGGGGCTTGAAGGCGTACTGAACTGCCTCATGGTGGTCTGCGGAATAGGAATCCGCTTCCCTGGACCGCTGCCACAGGAGTTTGTCCACGTCGCTGAAGGTGTTGAACAGCTTGTCCAGTTTGTCTGTCCCTGTCTTGCCATTGGGTCCGAACAGCCAATCGCACTTGGAGATCAGCAGAGCCGCCGGCTTCCGGCTCCATCCCCGAATCCCGGAGAATACTTGTACCAGGGATTCCAGATTCATTGGACGCTCCCCCTCCCCGTCGACAGGCTCAATGTTCGGTTCAAGGACGGGCATGATCTCCTGACAGGCGTCCAGAAAAAGGAGGCACCCGTCCAACTGGCGCAGGAGGCTTAAATAGCGGGCAGTCCGCGGGGTGCGTGCGTTTTCCTGGACGGCCCCCCGGATCGCCTGGAGCACCTTTGCCGGAATGTCCAGCAGCTCCAGCAGGACCCGTCTGGCCCCATGCTCCATCTGGATCAGCAGCGGGGGGATGTAGTCGCTGTCAGGCATTGACAGGGGGATTTCTCCGCCGTCCAGCAAAGGTTTATAGTAGCTGTCCAGCAAATAGTGAGAGGACGCTTTGATCCCGACCGCGCTTACAACCCAGCCGCCGCAGTTCAGGCAGCCGCATAGGATATTGACGGCGTTGAGCGTGGTTTTCCCGCTGCGGGCGGGTCCCACCAGCCCCAACCGGATCACACGGCTCGCGTCATCCCGGGCCAGCAGCAGATCCGGCAGGTACGAGGTGCAGTGGGGGCAGACCGGCCGGATGCCGCAGTGCTCTATATCGTCCTTCGCATCCCTTACATTGAGATCCCCGTTGGGATCAACCTGCTTCACAAATTCGTCCGTAAAACGCAGGCCCGGATAGGCGGGATCTTCCGGCTCCAAGCGGCAAAAGACCGCAGCTTCTCCGACCTTGAGGGCGACATTCTCCGGCGTGACAAGGCGTATCCGCTGTGTCTGGATCGGGTTGGGCCCCCCTCCGCCCATGAAATTACAGAACGCCGATCCCCTTGTGTCCAGGCAGAGAAACGCGTCCATCGCGCTCTCAAAGCGCCCGCGTGCATCGCGCAGATCCGAATCCTGGGCGAAAAATTTCTCCGTCTGATTCGAGACCAGCCATTGTACCTCCTCCAGGGAAAAACCCCTGCCGCAGCAGATGCAGGTACGTGTCTGCTCACAATCTGCCTCAGGCATCTGCGCTTCCCCCTTCAAAAATGAATGGCTCCCAATCTATATAGTGTTCCAATTGAAAGCATACCGTCCACTCTCCTGTATTTACCGTTACTTCACCGTACCGGTGCGCTTGATCCACGCCAAAAAAACGGTAGACGCCCCCGGAAGGGCTGCCGCATTCTTCGGTTAAAAGACTTCCTGTGAACGTGATCTTGGCTCCGCCGCCTTCTTTGATCTCAGGATCCTGATGCAGAATCAATTCGGTGCACTTCTTCTGGGGTGAGTATCTCCAGCGGCAGAATCCCAGCGGGTTTTCTTTGGGCGTCAAGCTAATGAGGCCGTCCACGCCCCACACCCTCAGACCACTCAAATCGCAGCCGCTGCGGGGCCTGCCGCTGTCATCTGTCAGGCCAACCCCGCCTAGCAGGTATACCTTATTCCCGTTTTTCAATCCCTCGGCCTGCCAGCGGATACCTGCCCGAATCGGATCGTCGGTAAGGACGATTTTCGACTCCGTCGCGCCGCCGTCAAGCCAGCCTTTCCCATCCTTCCGCACCCGCCTTTGGAGCCAGACATACAGGACAGCCGCTGCTGACAGGACGGCCACCGCTGTGAACAGCCCAGAAGCGGCGGCGAGCACGAACGACTTCACTGCCTTCGGGCTGTCTGGGGGCGGATCTGGAACCGGATTCAGGCCCGCGCTTGGGCTGGGCTCCGGACTCTGAACCGGGCCCGGTTCCAGAATCGCTTCCGAAAGCTGGACATCCCAGCCCTGCTCCAATTCGATCCTTTTCCCCGAATAGCTGACCACCGGGCAAAACCGCAGTTGCTCCGCTTCCCCCAGATCAGCCGCGGAAAACATACCACCATCCTCCACCGAGGCGTGCCACACAAACGTGCCATCCCCCAGCCTCCGGTAAATATTCATGGACAGCTCAAGTGAGCCGTCCGAATCCAGCGGCGTACCGTCCGGCGCCAGCAGACGCATCTGAAGCGCGGCCTGTGTGCCCGCAGGCGGCGCTTGCGGGCAGTCTAAGCCGGACAGTCCATACTGTATCTGGAAACTGTACTGGTACGAGAGCACAATGGAGAGTGGGGTATCGGTTTTTACCGCCATGGAATAGCGGCCCGGCGGCAGGCCCCGATCACTGTGGATCACGGCAACGGAGGAGTCCGCCCCAATTTCAGCACCGGCCAGCAGATCCTCCTGCCCGCCCTCCAATTTGAGATCACCCAGCGTCTCCCGCACGGATACGTCGCCGCCCAGAGCAATTGTCAACGTCTGAGCGCAGGGCGGTATCTCAAAGCTGACGATGGTGTCCTGGTCTACCACGTGGCAGGAAACGCCGTCCCCGGTCGAAAAACATAGCAGCAACAGCGCGGTCTCCAGCAGGTCAATGTCTGAAATCGACAGCACCTTGGCCAGCTCACCGGCATTCTGTGAAACCAGACGCTCCGCACAGGCGGCTAAGGTATCCGGGTTGCTGTCCTCCAGCGTGATCGGCTCTGTGCGCAGCCCCTCACAGAGGCTGTCTGGCGGCGCGCCATCCGATACGTAAACAACATGGGTGCGCACCGTGTCCTGATAGTCCTGGCACAGCGTGAAAAACTCCTGATCGCGGCTCTCGGCCAAGCCGTTTTCGCCGTCACTCTGTCCGTCTGTGATGACAAAGAGGATATGCCGCACCGACGGATCCGTCCCTTTGTCACTGAACAGGCCGATGGCTGTGCGCATCATGAGTCCCAGATCGGTTCCGCCTCCGACGCCGGTGTTCCTCTCCACCGAGGCGGCAAGGCTTTGCCTGGCCTCATCCTGATCCATGGGCAGGATGCCCAGCGGATTCTCGCAAGTGTTGGAAAAGAAAAAGGCCGCAGCGCGGGTTTTCTCATAGGGCAGATTTTGGATTAGCGCCGCCGCCGCCGCGTTGCGCGCGGCGACGGTGTCGCGCATGCTGGCCGAGCTGTCAAGGGCAATAACATACTCGGCAATCTGCTCTTCCGGGGATTCCCCACCGAATGAGAGACTGGACGAAAATTCCTTAGGCGCGTCTGGCCCGGCCGCCTCTGCCATGACGGGCAGCTCCAAAGCCAGCGCAAAACAGAGCAGGATGCTCAGGGCCAAAACTGGGCCCCTCCCTCTGCTGTGGCCCATTGACACGTTCACCTCCGGTCCCTGTCTCCCGGTCAGCCCCCCCTGTGCGGGCAGCCGGGGCAAGCTGGATTTGCTCCCTACGCTAGACATCAGGATCATCCGGAACCCGGCTACAGATCGGCGGCTCACTGCGCTTCTTTGTCCTCGCCCAAGGGGCGGGTAGGTGTCTTCGCCATTCCTCGCGCGCCTCTTGCCCGGCCTTTTTCCGGATTTTCTTGCTTTCCTCCAAAAACTTTTTGTGAGCCTCAAAAGGCATTTCTGTTCACTCACTTTATTCCATATTTTTCGACCTTTTTCAGTCATAAATATAGCACGGGTGATTTCAAATTGCAAGTGCGCCGCCGGATTTTTTAGGAAGCTGCCCTCCAAATTCCCGATACTTTTCCAAAGCGCGAATAAAATGCGCAATCCGGCTAAGGTTCTTCCTTGACAGGATATCTGCCAGGGGGTATGATGGATGCAAACGGATGGACAGCTAAGGAGGAGTAGTGTGAAAAAGCGAAAATACCCCGATTTTAGCATCGGAGCACCACGAAAAAGCCCACAAGGTGAGCCAAAATCAAAATATTTCCACCAGATATACGCAATAGGCGCACCTGCACACCGACTTACAAAACGGGTGGACGCACTCGAAGTCGATGCTGGGATGCCTCAATAATCAATTTGAGTATAGCACAAATTTAAGATAAAGAGCAAATTTTGCGGCAGCTCTTTTCATCTCAATTTGTGCTGGGTGCCGCCCCAGCATGGTGATTATTATGACATTTCTGAATATCGCGATCATTCTGATAATTTCGATTTTGGTTGTAGGGGTCGGGTGGTATTTTTATTCGTGGAGGCTTATTCAGTGTGAGATAGTGGAAAAAAAGATGGCTGAAAGAGGTCTGGCGCAGGAGGTGACTCTCTCGGGGCCAGGTTTTCGGTTCCGAACCGGCTTGGCCTGGACGCGCGGGGCAGGTAAATTTACTGCAAGGCAGATTCTCAAGCGCAGGAATGGCCTGGTCATCGGCCGCGCATTTTGGGCGAAAATACAGCTCCTCCCCTCTGGGATTGACAGGGAGGACTATGACAGCGTCGGCCGCCGCCACGCCCGCCTGCAGTTTGATTTTGACAATAAGACATTCTATTTGGAGGATCTGAACTCAACAAACGGGATTTACTGGAGTTATCTGGAGGGTGACGGCAATGGGCCATCGACCCGTGTGGTAAACCGCCTGGTTCTGGATCGGGATATGCGGGTTCGGATCGGCTCCCTTCTGCTGGAAATCCAGGTATCCAAGGAGACGCCAAACATCCTGGTCAGCCCACCAAACCGCTTCGCCTTCTATTCCCTGTTCCTGTTCCAGTTGTTGGGACTCCTGCTGTTTTTCATCACGCAGGGCATTCCCACCACGCAGATATGGCTGCCGCCTGCCCTGCTGGCACTTGCAGCCGGGATCGTTTTCTACGTCTGCCCGGGACTCCGCCCCATCTGGATGCTGGTGCTGACGGGACTGACTGCGGCGTATTTCATTCTCATCCTTAACAGTAGTTGTCCGGAGAGCATGGCCAAGTGGGTCTGTTCAATCCTGTATCCATATGGGATCATCCCGCTCTGCCTGGCAAAGAGCCTGGGCAATATGCGAAAGAGCCTCTCTCTGGCTGTCAAAGTGGCAGCCGCAGTTGCCTTGGCGGTTGTAATGGATTCTATAAATATGGGGGACGCCATTCCCACCGCAATTCTCTTTCTCCTGCTCCTCACGGACGATCCAGAAGTTCAGGATGCACTTGCCAGGATATCCTGATCCATCCGTCTGCACGCCCCCTTTATGGCCCAGCGGCCTCTCACGCAGATTTGGATTGTATGAATGCGCCCCAAAAATTGTTGTACCCCAATGTCAACACCGGTGCAATTTTGTAATTTTTCGCCGAACAGGTATGTCATAAAACGACGGGTAAACCTGCACAGCCCTTGAATAACTATGCTTGCCGTTTTCGCCCATCAAGCCTAAAGCAAGCTGATAAATCAGGGCTTGTTGTTCTTCCTCTTGGAAAATCTTGAAATTTCAGGCATTTCCGCTTGTCCAACCCTCAAACCGTATGTACTTTCCCTTGTTTTTTCCCTTACGGGCTGAAACAAGGGAAAGTTTTTTACTCCCCGTTGACCACCTTATCCAGCAGTTGAGCGGAGTTGCGTTTCGCTTCCCTCGTAGAGTGGGCGTAGATGTTTATTGTGGTACTGATGTCCGAGTGCCCCAGCAGTTCCTGCACGTCCTTGGGAGCGGCCCCATTGGACAGGAGGTTGCTTGTGAAAGTGTGCCCTTATTGAAGTGTACCCCAAATCAAGGACAAGGAGAGTTTTTTGTCTTCGATAAAAGGGGGGTGAAAAAGTTATCGGTTGGTTTTAGGCTGCGGGACGCTGAGAGGATATTCGCCGGTCACGAGATATTGATAATATTCGGTCGGAGCCAGGCGGGCGAGATCCCATTGATAGCGCTCGTTATTGTAATAGTCGGCCCAGGTGCGGATTGCCTCGTGGATCTGCTCAAAGCAGGTACAGCCGGACAGGCCGATCTCATCCTTACATATGGCCGAAGAAGCTTTCCTGAGGCGCGTTGTCCCAGCAGTTGGCCCGGCGAGACATGGACTGGCGGAGCCGGCTGTCCTTCACCATCTGGACAAACTTCACGCTGGTGTAATGGGCGCCCTGGTCGCTGTGGATCAGGACTTGGGCTTGTAGGGATGGGCCATGGCGCTCCATCAACTGGTTCACAGTTTCCAAAACGAAATCCACCTCCAGGGATTCGCCCAGTACTCAGGCCAGAAGCTCTTTTGTGCAGGCGTCAATGATGGCGGACAGATAGCAGCGGGGATCCTTGCCGTTGGAAATATACGTAATGTCGGTGAGTCGGACGGCCCTGGGAGCGTGGCTTTCAAACTCCCGGTTCAACAGGTTGGGAGCCACATAAGATGTCTTGATGGCTTTTGCCATGCGGCGATAAGGATTTGCTTTCCGGATGGGACATTTCAGCCCATATTTCTTCATCAACCTCCGAATCTTCTTGATTTTAGCCGATTGCGAAACTCAAAAAAGCCAGTGATAGCAAGACTTTCGAGCTTCAAATATATCAGACTTTCCTCCACTAATTTGGTATAATTAGGGCTTGCTGAAAAAGCTGTATATATTGCGAATAATAATGACTATTGAAATTATTGGCACTGTTTATGGGTGTACAAGTTCAGAGATTTCTGATTTTCAAAAATCAAAAAGACCCCAAAATGCAAGGTTGTGGAAGAAAACCCGCGAATTTGGGGGTTCTTTTTGGTGCTGGCGGCTCGATACAGTGTGTATAGGCGAGAAATTTCTTTGCCAAAAACGTTCTGCGCTTAGGGCTTGTTTGAAAAATCAAGGAAGGAGTGCTAAATCAACAAAACAGCGA
>CAJTVM010000071.1 GCA_910579595.1 uncultured Oscillospiraceae bacterium | reverse complement strand
CGGGAAAAGACCCGGCCAAACGGTGAATTGAGGTTGTGAATACAGGTTCTAAGTTATACAATAAAATTCTGGGAAGAAACGAGGGAACTTTTATGCGGAACATCAGTAAATACCAGGGCATTATCCCGGCCTTTTACGCCTGCTATGAGGCCGATGGCAGCGTCAGCGTGGAAAAAACCAAGCAGTGGACCCGGAAATTAGTGGAGCTGGGGGTCAAGGGTGTCTACGTCTGCGGCTCCTCCGGCGAGTGCATCTACCTGGACAAGGAGGAGCGGAAAAAAACTCTGGAGGCCGTTGTGGAGGCCGCGGAGGGCAGGCTGACCATCATCGCCCATGTGGCCTGCAACAACACGGCGGACAGCGTGGAGCTGGCCGCCCACGCCGAGTCCCTTGGGGTGGACGCCATCGCCTCCATCCCGCCCATCTACTTCCACCTGCCCGAGCACGCCATCGCCCAGTATTGGAACGACATCTCCGCCGGCGCGCCCAACACCGACTTCATCATCTATAACATCCCCCAGCTGGCGGGCACCGCGCTGACCATGCCCCTGTTCCAGGAAATGCGCAAGAACCCCAATGTGGCCGGCGTCAAGAACAGCTCCATGCCCATCCAGGACATCCAGATGTTCAAGATGTATGGCGGCGAGGACTTCGCGGTGTTCAACGGCCCGGACGAGCAGCTGGTGGGCGGCCTGGCCATCGGCGCGGACGGGGCCATCGGCGGCACCTACGGGGCCATGGTTGAGCTGTACCTGAAGCTGTTTGAGCTGTGCAAAAACGGCGCGTACGAAAAGGCCCGCCCCATCCAGTACGCCTGTGATGAGATCATCTATGAGATGTGCTCCGCCAAGGGCAATATGTACGCCGTGATCAAGGAGATCATCCGCCGCCGGTACGGCGTTGATCTGGGCAGCGTGCGCAAGCCCCTGGCCGCTCTGGTCCCCGAGGACGAGGCCCATGTGGCGAAATGCGTGGAGCTGATCAACGGCGCCATCAGCAAATACTGCTAAAGCGAATGATATCCAGCCTCTCCGCAGTCCGCCAAAGCGGCTGCGGGGAGGATTCATTGTTCCGGGGACGGCTGTCCCCGCTTCATTTCATCATTTTCTGGAAAAGGAGTGAGGCAAAATGCTGGAAACCAAGGATCTGATTTTGGACAAAGCCAAGCTGGAGGACTGGGAGGCCATGTACCGCAACGTATGGCGGCATCCCCAAAGCGCCCGGTACATGAAGTGGCGCGTTACCGCTGATCCGGCCGACGCGCCGGACCGGATGCGCCGTACCATCGAATGGCAGAAAATCCATGACACCTATGTGGTTTACTCCAAGGCGTCCGGTGAGGCCATCGGCTTTGCGGGGGTGGAGCGGATGGGCCCTGCCCTCTGGGAGGAGGCAGGCATCTGTCTGGGCCCGGACTACGTGGGCCGGGGCTACGGCAGGCAGATCCTCCAGTGTCTGGTGGACTATGCCAAAAGCCTGGGCGCGGAGGAGTTCGTCTGCTACGCCCGGGAACAGAACGCGGCCTCTCGTGCGCTCATCACCTCCCTGGGCTTCACACAGTTCGCCGAGGAGGAGAAGGTGGATGACCGGGACGGCAGCACCTACACCAACCTCAAATTTCACAGGACCCTGTAATGGCGTCAGGGCGGCTGCCGGGGGCGGCCGCCCTTTCCCCTTGCAATTCCCCGGCTTTGTGGTATAATTTCAGGGACATTTCCCGAGATTGGAGAACTTCCCATGGATTACTTTCACCTGTCCGCCGGACAGGACACCATTGAAAAAATCAGCGCGTTAGGACTGGCCCATCTGGGCGACGGCGTGTATGAGCTGATGGTGCGCTCCTGGCTGTGCCTCCACGGCAAGGCCACCAACGCGGGGCTGCACAAAGCCGCCGTGAAATACGTGGCGGCCCCCGCTCAAGCAAAATTGGTGCACACAATCCTGCCTCTGCTCACCGAGGAGGAGCAGGGAGTGTACCGCCGGGGCCGCAACAGCCACACCGCCGCCGTCCCCAAGGGGGCCAGCGTGGGGGAGTACCACGCCGCCACGGCGCTGGAGTCCCTGTTTGGCTGGCTGTATTTGCAGGGGAAAACCGACAGGCTCAACGAGCTGTTTACAGTGATGATGGAGGAGGCCAACGATGCTCTTTGATTCGTCGGCGCAAAGTCCGCTTCACGAGGAACGGCCTTGCGGCCATTCCTCGTGCCGCTCCCTTGCGCCTCCTCTCCCCACAAAGCCGTCCTTTGGCTTTGTGGGGGCCCCTATATTTGTTTGGGAGGGACCGTAAACCATGCCCTTTGATGCGATTTTCATGACTGCCCTGGCCGGAGAGCTGCGGGAAAAGCTGGTGGGCGGAAAAGTGGATAAGCTCTACCAGCCCGCAAAGGATGAGGCTGTGCTCCATATGCGGGCCGGGAAGGAGAATGTGCGCCTGTTGATGTCCGCCAGCCCCGCCCACCCCAGGGCGCAGCTCACCAAGGTTCCCCGGGAGAACCCGGAGACGCCCCCCATGTTCTGTATGCTGCTGCGCAAGCACTTCACCGGGGCGCGGCTGCTGGAGCTGGCCCAGCCCTCCATGGAACGGCTGCTGGACTTCCGATTTGAAACCCTGGACGAGCTGGGCGACCGGGTGGAGCGCCGCCTGGTGCTGGAGTGCATCGGGCGGAAGTCCAACCTCATCATGCTGGACGGCGCGGGGCGGATCACCGACTGTATGCGCCGGGCGGACGGGGATTTGTCCGTGAAGCGCCCCGTCATGCCGGGGTTGTACTACCAGCTTCCCGAGCCTACCGGGCGGCTGGATCCCTCCGCCATGCCCCCGGACGAGCTGTACGCCCACATCCTGGCCAGCGCCCCCGAGGGGGACGGCCAGGATAAATGGCTGCTGGACAGCTTCAACGGCCTGTCGCCGCTGATCGCCCGGGAGCTGGTGTTCCAGGGCGGGGGAAGCCGGGAGGGGCTGGCGGACCGCTTCCGCCGGCTTATGGATCGGATACGGGCCGGGGACTTCACCCCAACGGTGCTGATCCGCGGCGGCAAGCCCATAGACTTTACCTTTATGCCGGTGCTGCAATACGGCCCCGGAGTGGAACTGAAACGGTACGCCGCTTTCTCCGAGCTGCTGGACGACTTTTACGAGCAGAAGGAGGCCCAGGAGCGGGTGAAGCAGCGGGGCCAGGACTTTATCCGTTCCGTCACCCAGGCCCGCAACCGCACGGCGAAGAAAATCGCCAACCAGGAGGGCGACCTGGCCCGTTCTGTGGACCGGGAAAAGCTGCGCCAGTACGGCGACATTATTACTACCAATTTCCACCAAATGTCCAAGGGCCAGACCAAGCTCCGGGCCCAGAACTATTACGACCCGGACGCGAAAGAGGTGGATATCCCTCTGGATCCCCTGCTCACCCCCCAGCAGAATGCCGCCAAATATTACAAGGACTACAAAAAGGCCCAAAAAGCGGAGGAAATGCTCACCATCCAGTTGGAAAAAAACCGCCGGGAGCTGGACTACCTGGACAGCGTGCTGCAAATGATCACCCTGTCCGAGGGCGATAAGGACTTGCAGGAGATCCGCCAGGAGCTGATGGACAACGGCTATCTCAAGCAGCACAAACGGAAAATGACCGCCAAGGGGCGGGTAAAAACCGTCCACGCCAAGCCCATGGAGTTCCTGTCCTCCTCCGGGCTGACCATCCTGGTGGGCAAGAACAACAGCCAAAACGACCGCCTGACGCTGAAGGACTCAGACAAACGGGATCTGTGGCTCCACGCCCAAAAGCTCCACGGCTCCCACGTCATTTTGAAAACCGGCGGGGCGGAGCCGGACGAAGCCTCCCTCACCGAGGCGGCTATGCTGGCGGCCTGGTTTTCCCAGGGGCGGGAGTCGGGACAGGTGCCGGTGGACTACACCCCTGTAAAGGTGGTCAAGAAGCCCGCCGGGGCCAAGCCGGGCTTTGTAATCTACAATACCTACCGCACCGTGTACGTCACCCCCAGCGAGGACGCGGTGAAAAAGCTGCGCACCGGACGGGCCAAGTAGGAAGGAGCGATTGCCATGGCATATCAACTGGAGACACAGGAGCTGCGCCGCAGGGTCCAGCGCCTTTTAGACAACCGCGCAAGGAGGACGCCCAGCGGCATCCCCGATCCCTCTGCCGATCTGACGCTGCTGGACTGCGACGGCCCCACCGGCTCGTTGGTGCTGGGTTACCATACCAAGCCCTGGATGGCCAACATCTGGGGGGTGGTGCACGGCGGCGTCATCGCCAACCTGGTGGACACCTGCATGGGCATCACCTGCGGCGTCCAATGCGGCGTAATTGCCCCCACCGTCTCTATGACGGTAAACTACGCCCGGCCCGTGCCATTGGATGCCGCCGTCGTGGTGCGCACCCGCACAATCCGGTGCGGGGCCACGTCGGGGCAGCTCTCGGCGGAGGTGTACCCCGCCGGACAGCCGGACAAGCCGCTGGTTACCGCCAGCGGGGCGTACTGCACCAAGCCCAACGACCTGACCGGAGGCAAGCCCCTTTGGGAGCTGGGGGAGGACGGCGCGCAATAACCTTATACACAAAAAGCCCCTATCCGGGGCTTTTTGCTATTTTTCCGGTTCGTCCACAAAGTAATCCTGGAGGAAGGTGGACACCGCCGTCCAGTACAGCGCCTCGTTGGTGCCCACGGAGGCGGCGTGGCCCGCGTCCGGCATCCACAGGAAGCTCTTGGGGCAGCGGGCGGCCTGGTACAGCTTACCCATCATGGAGGCGGGGACAAACTCGTCCTCTACACCATGGACGAACAGGGTCGGGGTCTTGGAGCTTGCTACCGCCTGGACTGGGGCGGCGGCGCGGATATCGAAGCAGGCCCGGCGCAGGGCCGTCTTGCGCAGGCAGGAGAACAGCAGCCCCGCCGGCAGGGGGAAGGGCGTGGGCAGTTCCTCCCTCATCTGGCCCAGCAGATGCCGCATTTCCGCTTCGATGGAGGTATAGGAGCAGTCGGAGATGGCGGCTTTGACCTGCTTGGGCAAAGCGCCGCCGGTGGCCATCAGCACGGACGCCGCCCCCATGGACACGCCGTGGAGCAGGATTTCCGCCTCCGGATCCCGGCGGGTGATCCAGTTCACCCAGCCCACGATGTCCAGCCGCTCGTCAAAGCCCCAGCCCACATAGTCGCCCTCGCTCTGGCCGTGGCCCCGCTGGTCGGGCATGAGTACATGCCAGCCCAAATCGGCGTAGTGCTTGGCAATGGCGCCCATGGACTCGTAGCTGTCGTGGTAGCCGTGCATACACACCGCCCAGCGGTGGCAGCCCTCCCGGCCCGGCACCACCGCCGCCCACAGGATCAGCCCGTCCATGGCCTGGATAGTGGCCTCCTTGAAGCCCTCCCGCTTCCGGGCCCAGTCCCGGCCCGCGATCTGGACGGGATTCACGTCGTGGACGACGAGGGGGATTCCCTCATCGTCCGGATCCCGATCCGCGGTCTGGACGGGGTTCACGTCCTCCTCTGGGTCCCGCACCTGGGGGAGCATCACCCGGTTGTAAAGATAGTTGCCCAAGGCGGTCCAGCCGCCCGCGATGCCGGCCCCGGTTGCGGTCAGGCCCAGCAATCCAAAGGTAGTTTTCTTCTTCATGGCAGCCTCCTGAATCAGTTTTTTCAAATATACTCCCCCGGAGGGCGGCAGTCAACCCAGAATGTGTAAACCCTTTGTAAATCTTGGCACCTGGGGTGGGGTCGTGCAACCGCGCCTTGATAGGGTGTCCGTTTTTTTGGGCTATTTTTTAAAATTTGCGAAAAAAAACAGACCGAACTGACTTGACTTTGGGGGAAGGGGGTGGTAAAGTAAGGAACGAAATCGAACGAACGTTTTAAGCCGCGAACAAAAGGAGGAATTTACATGGAGTCCAAATACAGGGAGGTGGGGGGGAAAGAAAACGGGCAACGCGCAGCCCCCTGCGAGGCCGCGCCCAACGGAGCCCAGCAAAGCCGTTCTTCAGGCTTTGTAGGGAGAGGAGGATGGATTCGCTTTTCTGCGGAAAAGCCACGGTGGTTGCGGTGCGCCTCCAGCGTCCCGCCAAGAGCCGCCTTTCGAATCCACCCTCAGATAGAAAACGAGCAACCCCTGACAGGGTCACTCGTTTTCTGGTGGAGGAGGATGGATTCGAACCATCGAAGGCGAAGCCAGCAGATTTACAGTCTGTCCCCTTTGGCCACTTGGGTACTCCTCCGTATTCAGTTGGGGAAGGTGGAGCTGGTGGACGGATTCGAACCCCCGACCTGCTGATTACAAATCAGCTGCTCTACCAGCTGAGCTACACCAGCACAGACGGCACCCGCGTTCACAACGATGATTATTATAACAGCAGGGGGGAAGTTTGTCAACTGTTTTTTCAAAAAATCACAAAATTGGGGCCAGGCCCCGGAGGGAGTTGGACGGATACGGCGCGACGGAGCATAGGGGCGGCACGGGAGCTGCGGTGCAGCCTGTGCCGGGGGGAGCTGTACCCCGGCGATACCTATTTTGAGCTGGACGGGCGGACGGTATGCGAGGACTGTCTGGGCCGGTACGCCCGGATTTATTTTGCCCACCGGCTGCGGCGGGTGGCATGGAGGAAAAAGGAGCGCGAATGACACTTTACGAGCTATCACTGGAATACGCGGAGACGGCGGCGATGCTGCGCGTGCGCATCTCCGAACTGGAGCGGGCGCAGAAGGAGGCGGAAAACGACCAGCACAGGATACAGCTGGACCGGCGGCTGCGGCCCCTGCGCTCCATGTATCGGGACACCCGGGCGGTGGCCCGGCATTTAAACGGCTATTACGAGAAATTTGCCCCGCTGCGGCCGGTCCGGCCCTTGGGCACGCGGGAACACAAAAGGAGGTCTTGAAACGATGCAGACCGTATCTTATGACAACACCTTTGGCATGGTGGATTTGGCGGTGTATACCGAGCTGATGGCGGACGACAACCGGGATCAGATCAACCGCCTGAAGCGCAACCTGACCCACGCCCTGCGCCAGGACATCACCCAGCGCCAGCGGGAGTACATGATCCTCTACTACGGGCACAACATGAGCATGGAGGCCATCGCCCAGCAGATGGGGGTGAACAAGTCCACCGTGTCCCGTACGCTGAAGCGGGGGCGGCAGCGGCTGTACCGCTGCCTGCGCTATGGCGCGGCCAACCTGCTGGAGCAGGCAAACAGTTGAATTTTTGCCCCCGCTGTGGTATACTGCCCTAAATGCCCCGTGGGGCGGAACTGGGGGACGAGGTCATACCATGAGCTATCAGGCGGTATTTTTTGATTTTGACTACACGCTGGGGGATTCCACCCCCGCCATTGCGGAGGGCTACCGCCGGGGCTTTGCCGCGCTGGGGCTGGCCGCGCCCACGGTGGAGCAGGTGCGCGCCACCGTGGGGATGAAGCTGGAGGACGGGTACACCTTCCTCACCGGGGACACCAACCCCGCCCATCAGGCACGGTTCCACCTGCTGTTTGCCGATTCCGTGGGGGTGAACGCCCAGGGGGAGGACCGGAAGCTGATGATCGAAGGGACGGTGCTGCTGCCCGGCGCGGCGGAGCTGCTGGGGGCGCTGAAGAAGGCGGGGGTGCACACCGCTATCGTGTCCACCAAGCCGGGGGACACCATCCGCCAGATCTTTGCCCACCAGGGGAAGATGGAGCTGCTGGACCTGATCATCGGCGGGGACGAAGTACATCGCAACAAGCCAGACCCGGAGGGGCTGCAAATTGCCCTGGACCGGCTGGGGCTGACGGCGGGGCAGGTGCTGTTCTGCGGCGACACGGTGATTGACGCCGCCACCGCCCAGGCGGGGGGCTGCGATTTCTGCGCGGTACTCAACGGCACCACCCCGCGGGAGGCCTTTGCGGGCTTCCCCTACGTCCATATCGCGGACGATCTGGATGATTTGAAACGATGGCTGAAGCTGTAATAAAGGCCCTCCGGCTGAGCCGGAGGGCCTTTTCCGCAGACGGCGCTCAGCCGATGGGTTCCCCCGCCATGGCCTCCAGCATCCGCCTGGCGTAGGGCAGCTCCAAAATGGCGCCGCACAGGGTGTGCCACTCGTCCAGCTTGTGGTTCCGGCGGGCGAAATAGATGTTGGCCAGCACCTCATAGTTCAGGCTCACCGTGCGCATCTGGTTGTAGCTGGACGGGAGAAGCTGGATGAGATCATACCAGTCCGTCTTGTTCTTGTCCGCCGCATAGCGCAGGCGCACTGTTTCCAAATAGGCAACATACTTTTCAAACTCCGCCAGCGAGCCGGGGGTCATGTGGTCGGTGGAAAAATCGTCCAGCCCGATGGCGCGGGCGTGGAGCTTGTGCATAGTGGAGGTGGAGTTTGCCACCGTGCCCACCTTGTAGGTGTCGAACTCCTTCCACCAGTACAGGGGCGCGGTGATGTCCATGGACACGAAGATCTGACGGATGAATTTGCGGTGGTCGCTGCCTGCCGCGCACAAACGCAGGGCCAGGGAGAGATCGTTCTCGCCCAGAACATAGGCTCCGGTTTCATCGTAGGCGCTGTCCGACCGTGCCCAGCTGTTCAGCGGGTTGCGGGCCCCCCGCATGGCGTTTTCCAGGTTCATGACGCTGACGCGTTCCGCCTTCAGCATGGCAAAGCCCTCCTTATCATAGGGAGCGCCGCCCAGAAGGACGGCGCTCCGTGTAATCAGTTGGTGGAGATGTACTCGCCCAGGATGTAGCCGGTCTCGGTGGAACCGCCCAGGCCGGTGAAGGAGATCTGATACCAGCCGCCCTCCGCCGCAGCCACCACAGTGACGGTGTTGCCATTGAGCAGGGTTGCCACCACGCCGTAGGTGGTACCCGGGCCGGAGCGCACCCGCAGGCCGCTGTCCGCGCCCACAATGGTGCCCTGCCGCCCCACGGCAACATTGCCGCCGCTGTTAGGCGCCTGGGTAGCCACTACGGGGGGATCGGACTGCACGGGAGGCTGTGTCGCGGGAGGATCGGACGCCGGGGACTGGGAGGCCGTACCCCGGCAGTAGACCTTGCTCTGGAGGCTGATGCCGCCGGCGGTAACCGTAATGACAACGGAACGCAGGGTGTCGGTGGCGTTCACGTTGGTGACCTTGCCGTTGGCGTCCACCGTGGCGTACGCCGGGTTGGAGGACACCCATGTGACGCTCCCCGCCCAGGAGGCCGGGGTAAAGTTCAGGGCGATGGTCTGGGATTCGTTGGGCTGGAGGGTAAAGTCAGCGTAATTCATTCCGTTGGCGTTATTGAAGGACATGGCGGTTAAATTTCCGTCATCCGGCCCGTTCAGGGGGGGCTGGGTGGCGGGCCCCACTGGCGGCGCGGTGACCGGCGTCCCCGGATCGGTGGTTGTCACGCCGGGATCCGTGGCCTCGGCCCCAGAATCGGACACAGCGGGATCCGCGGGCTGGGTGGGATCGACCGCGGGCTGGGACGCAGCAGGCGCGGGGGTCGGGGTGGCGACGGCCGTGCCCCCGTTCTCCCGGAGCTTGGGGTAAATCCCGGTGAACACAATCACCAGCGCGGCGACGATGATGATCAGGGAGCACACAAAGGTGATCACCCGGGGCCAGTTGATCTCGGCGCTGGCAAAGGGGTTGGAAGAGGGCTTTTCCGCCAGCCGCTTGCCCCCCTTCGGGTAGGCGGGCTGATAATCGCCCTCCTCGTCCTCCCCGTCAAACAGCTCCTGGCCGTCAAATACGTAGGTATCGTCTGGATCGGCGGGCGCGGGGCGGCGGGAGGCCGGTTCGGGTTCAGGCTCGTACTCAGGTTCGTACTCAGGTTCGTATTCCGGTTCCGTCTCGTACTCCGGCTCAGGTTCCGGGCGATGGCGGCGGGGCGGGGGCGGGGCGGCGGGGGGCGCGTTTTTCGCCCCGCAGAAGGGGCAGCGTTTATAGGTAGCACTGTAGTCCTCGCCGCAGACGGCGCAGTGGATCAAGCTGTTGGGAGAAGGCCTTGAAGCCATAATTGGATTTCCTCCTTGGTTGGGTAAAGGCGAATTTGGTCGGATATTGATATCTTATCACGGCCCTGACGGTTCGTCAATCCTTTTGTTTTTCACTTGCGGTACGGGCGGGGCTGTATTATAATGGGGGGGAAACAGATACAGAATAGGAGCGTGTTCGCCATGTCCCAGCCCATGACCCCTGCCGCCGTCCACAAACAGTATGATGAGGCTATGACCGCTTTCCGCCGCCAGATCGCCGATCCCGCCGCCCGGGTGGCCTTCGGTCGAGAGGCCGACGGCTTCCTGCGGGAGTGCGCCTGCGGGGTGTGGCAGACCGACCAGGGGATGTCCCCCCTCCATGTGGAATACTATAATGCCATCTACTCCAAAGGCAACCCGGTACCCACCGCCCTGTATTGGGAACTGGCCGCCACAGTGGACGGCTACCAGGGCTTTGTGCTGCCCAATTTCTTCCGCCGCCTGGTGAAGGCGGATCTGGAGCAGGGCCGCAGCCAGAGCCGCCGGTTTGTGGACACCTTTACCCTGATGCTGCTGCTGTTTGCCGCGGTGGACGGCAAGGTGAGCGAGGCGGAGGCGGGGTTTGTCAACGCCTGTGCCGACTCCCTGTCCGCCTACTGCGACACCGCCGGGGTGGGCGGCGGCAAATCGGGGCTGGACGTCAGGGAATTTGTTGCAAAGCGCCGGGACGGCAAGCCGGTGAAAACCGGGAAGCCGGAGGACGAGGCGGTGTCCCCCGCCCCCGCCATGGCGGAACCCCCGAAGCAGGAGGAGGCCCCGGCGGAGCCGGAGCCGTCCCTGGACGAGCTGCTGGCGGAGCTGGAGGGGCTGTGCGGCCTGGACAAGGTAAAGGAGGACGTAAAGGGGCTTATCAACCTGGTAAAAGTGCGCAAGCTGCGCAAGGAGGCGGGGCTTCCCGTACCGCCCATGTCGCTGCACCTGGTGTTTATGGGCAACCCCGGCACGGGTAAGACCACCGTGGCCCGGCTGCTGGCGAAAATTTACCACGCCGTGGGGGTGCTGAGCAAGGGCCAGCTGGTGGAGGTAGACCGATCCGGGCTGGTGGCGGGTTTTGTGGGGCAGACCGCCCTGAAAACCCAGGAGGCCGTGGACAAGGCCCTGGGCGGGGTGCTGTTCATTGATGAGGCGTACGCTCTGGCCAACCAGGATAACGCCAACGACTTCGGCCGGGAGGCCATTGAGGTGCTGCTGAAGGGGATGGAGGACCACCGGGACGATCTCATTGTGATCGTGGCGGGGTACACCGACCTGATGGGGGACTTTATCCACGCCAACCCGGGCCTGGAGAGCCGGTTTAACAAGTATTTCTATTTTGAGGATTACGACGGCGGGCAGTTGGCGGAGATTTTCCGCTCGGTGTGCAAAAAGAACGGGTACGCGCTGGACGAGGAGACGGACAAGGCCGCGGCGGAGGCGTTCCAGGTGATGTACGAGCGCCGGGACGAGAATTTCGGCAACGCCCGGGACGTGCGCAACGTGTTTGAAGCGGCGGTGGCCCGTCAGGCCAACCGTGTGGCGGCCATGGAAGCGCCGCAGAAGGAGGATCTCATGGCGCTGACCGTGGTGGATCTGGATTTGGAGGACGATGACAAGAAAGAAAACTCGGAAAAAGCGGAGGGTTGACCCTTGCTTTTTGCAAGAGGCTGTGGTATAATGCCTCTTGCACAGGCCGGTGTGATGGAATTGGTAGACGTAGCGGATTCAAAATCCGCCGGGCTAATCCCCCGTGTGGGTTCGAGTCCCACCACCGGCACCACGAAAGTCCTCAGTCGATGATACAATCGACTGAGGACTTTTTAATTTTGCTTATGAAAAAGCCCTGAAATCAAGGGAATAGCAGGACGCCGGGGGGGGCAGATGGCCTCCGGCATCCCGCTTTTTTGTTTTGAGGGGGCTGAACGCTGGTGAGAGGAATTGGGAATTTGAACCCTCCCCCTACCCCACAGGAGGGAAAATTAAAAGATTAGGGAAATCGTTGAAAGGTTGTCATTCCATTCACTGGTCGCTTTCCAGGTCATGGAGAGTTTTTCCGTCTTGGGTTTTCCAAGAAGTCCAGCCGTTTGCACTTTTCCCCACAACAAACATAGCCGCTCCAGATGGGCTGGCAAGGAGGACATCTTCCAGCAGAACATAGTTGTCATCCACTTGAGCCGACTTTCGGCGCTCCTTGATTCCGACTGAGATAGTGTTGTCATCCTGTGGCGAAATGCTACTGCCCCGTAGCACAACAAAACCGTCACTGGTTTGCCTTGCCGCAGCGTTAACAGTTATACCATACTGTTTAACTGTACGGGTAAGATAGAACTTAATACCCTCATCCGCTTCTCCATCCACTGGTGACTCTTTTGGTGTTGGGACCTGGCTCAGAGGGACAAAAACCTTGTGCCCTAATGTGCCCATGATGAGTTTGGCGAAATCAATGAATTCCTCTAACTCGCTTTCTTTCTCCTCGGTTATGTTCCCGGAGGTAGGATCATTGCCGTTTTTCACTTCATAGCGGTTGGCAGCAATAGCGAGATTGCAGAAACGATTTTCAGGATAACTGATCTCTGTGGGGCCAAAGGAATTGTTTGATGTTGTAAACACTACTGCCTCTGTCCAGTAGTCCTTTTCTGGGTTGCGCTTGTGCTCTTGCAGTCGATTAAGGATGCCTTCGCCATTTTTCCTGGCCCCGACCTGCCCTATGTACACAACCAGTTTCCCTGTTTGATCAGAGACTCCAAACAAGAAATATACGCCGCTCTGCTTTAGGTCATCCCGCTCCTTGCACTTGTCAAGTTCAGTACGGGGGATTTTATAGGCAATACCTGTCCAGTTGGCAAGGGTACATTTGATACGACCATTGGCATCGCCATCCATTAAAAACAAATTAATACTTTTTCCACGCACTACGGTGTTCCCCCTTAATCCACAAATATTTCTGGCACATTATACTGTATATCTGCCGACTCGCGAGCTACTCCAAAGTTCCTACTCTGCAACAAAGAGCGCCGTAGCTTTACGTCTCCATTTTGTGTAATAACAACATATTCGCTTTTGTGCTGGCGGATATATGTAGAGGTTTCGCGAGAGAAACCGCTTCGCTGTAACAGTATGGTGAGCGGATTTGTTGTTCCGTATTCAACATATTCGTACCAGTCATTTTGAAAGGTATCCACATTATGAAAACGCTTATATTCATTCGAGAAACGCAGAAAATAGTTGGAAATGCTGAAAAGAATTACATTCTCAATTACCTCTAATGTATCCGCAATTACGACATTCCGGTGTTCACGGGAATCGTTGTAGCGCTCCTGTTTGCCGTCGATTTGGACGCCGGAATCAGGATTGTTTTGCTTAAATTCAATGGCTTTATTCATGATATGACTGAGTCCAGTTCCCTGAATCCACTGTATCAGTATAACGGCATACCAGCGCAACATACCATGTTTTCCAGTTTTTTTACTGACCCTTCCGAGTGTCAGCGCCGATGATAAAATGAAAGAAAACGCCGAGGAAAAAATGTAATTTTG
>CAJTVM010000070.1 GCA_910579595.1 uncultured Oscillospiraceae bacterium | reverse complement strand
TTGTGCAGCATCAAGCCCATCCAATATTCCCGAAAGAGTGTCGCCATCAGATATTGTTTTATGAATGCTCTAATTAGTCTGCTGTGCTTTTTCTTTCAGCTTTTGAAATGACAGGTCGCTGATTGCGTGTTCTATCTGGTGGGCGTCTTGCTCCGCTGTTTCCTGATCGACACCAGCAGCGATTAGCTGCTCCATGAAAAATTGGCGGCGTTCATAAATCTTTTCAGCAACTGTTCGTCCTTTATCGGTCAAACAAAGACAGCCGTTTTCATCTATGACCAGAAATCCGCCAGTCCGCAGGTTCTTTACCGCATGGCTGACACTTGGTTTTGAATATCCCATATATCCGGCAAGGTCAACCGATCTGATGCTCCCCCTTTTCTGGTGAAGTATCAAAATGGCCTCTAAATAGTCCTCCGAGGATTTACCTAATGTCAGGTCAGTTCACCCCCTTGTGGATATTCAGGTGTTTCTACAGTTAAAGCACGATTGATTTTGATTGCAAAAATGAAGGTAACTGCGGTTGCCAGCAAGTCAGCTGCTGGCTGCACCCAAATTACCCCGGATAGTTGGAAAAGGCGGGGCAACACATAAATCAAGGGCAGGAAAAATATCCCTTGTCGGCTTAAGCTCAACAGTCCGCCCACCAGACTTTTTCCGACGGAGAGATAAAGACTTGCATATACCATCTGAAAACCAAAGGTGACAAACAGTATTGCGTTCAGCCGGAGGGCCTTGCCTGCCAGATTTACCATTTCTGCATCGGTTCCAAAAATGGATACGATTGGTTCCGCAAAGGCAAAGAGTACGATAGCCGCGATCATGCCGAATGTTGTAGACCAAATCAGGCAAAGGCGGATGGCCTTTTTCAGCCGGTCAAATTGCTTTGCGCCGTAGTTATATCCGGCAAACGGCTGGAAACCTTTCAAGAAGCCAAAAACTATGTAAGTCCCGACGGTCATAATACGGATCACAGCCCCCATTGCCGCCACGGCGTAGTCCCCATAAGGCTTTGCCGCGCTGTTGGTAAGTCCCATAGACGCGCTGGCAAGAAGCTGGAACAGAAGCACAGGAATACCGATTTTCAAAATCTCGCCCAAAAGCTGGGGTGAAAGACGGATATTCCGCAGCGACAGCCGTAGAACACCTTGCTTTGTTGCTATGTACCCAATATAAAGGGCCATGTTGACGCCCAGCGAAATCACCGTGGCAATGGCCGCGCCCTCAATGCCCCAATCCAGGGCGTAAATCATAATCGGGTCTAAAATGATGTTGATGATACTGCCGGTGAGCATAGAGATCATGGTGAACCGGGTAGCGCCCTGCGCCGTCAGAAGGTTGTTCATTGTGACGGTAAACACATTGATGATGGAGCCAGTCACATAGATTTGGGCGTAGGCTCTCGCATAGGGCAAAATCGTGTCGGTCGCTCCCAGCGACATCAGCACAGGGTTGAGGAATACCATAATTCCTGCGATAATGACCGCTCCTACAAAAATGCTGGCAAAAAGTGCAGTGGAGGCGGTTCGATTGGCCTCTGCATTGTCCCCCTTTCCAAGCGATCGAGAGATGTAGGACGATGCTCCGGCCCCAAACATCATTCCCAAGCCAATGACGATCTGTACGATGGGAAATACAACAGACACCGCCCCCATCTGGCTCATGCCCAAACCGCTCACAAAATAGGCGTCGATGGCGTTGTAGAGTGCGGAGATCAGCATACCGATCATGGTCGGTATGCCTAACTTCATCAACGAGGCCGCTACCGGCTCGTCCCGCATGATGCTGATTCGGTTGTTGCTTTGCTGATTCATTTGTTGTCCTCCTGATTTTTGGATTTATTTCGACGGTGGGAACCATATCGCTCCCGCCGAAGAATACTTTTGATGATTGTACGGTATTGAGGATTTTCGCTCTCTAATTCCATTTCAATCTCCCGACAAATGACTTCCTCGCTTTTTTGCAGTTCAGCAGGATAGAGAAGATCAAGTGAAATTGTGGTATAGTCGCCGCTTTCAATCAGCCGGAAATGGTCTATGCTTACCTTACCGCTGTACTTTTGCAGAACAAATTCGACTTTATCCCGCAAATATGCCGTCAACCCATCGTCATCTATGAGATAGTCCACTTGGATGAAACAGTCACAATGAAACTGCTGGTATAAGGCGCAGGATATTTCGTGAATTGCGTTGTAAAGCTGTTCGCTGTCTTTTCTGTACCCCTCAATTCGCAGGGAGATCACAAAATAGCCGAACCCATAATCATGCACCATCAGATTCCGTACTGCCGCAATTTCCGGGTATGCTTTGACAGTCCGCAGAACGTCGTCAATAATACTCTGGTCGGTTGCCTGGCCCATGACCCGCCCCAGCACTTCCCAAAGGCTTTTTGTCCCCGCAATCACAATAAAGGCAGATACCAATACGCCACAGTAGCCGTCAATCTGCCAGCCTGTCACATGGCTGATTACTGTTGAGAGCAAAACCGCTCCTGTAGCGGCGGCATCGCTGATACAGTCCGTGGCAGTTGCTTTCAGCGTTTCAGAGTTTGTTATTTTTGCAAATTGCCGATTGTAAAAATACATATAGCCTTTTACCAAGATGGACAGCGCCAGGATGATTACGGTTGCTACGCTGAATAACGGCGTTTGAGGGTGGAGGATGGATTGGAGAGAAGTATGGATTAGCTGGCCTCCCATCAGCACCACGGCAAGGGATGCAAAAATCCCCATGATCCACTCAAAGCGTCCATGACCGAACGGGTGGGTACTTCCCCTGCCATACCTCGCGATCTGAAACCCTAAAAGCGTCATAAGTGAAATTCCTGCGTCTGACAGGTTGTTAAATCCGTCCGCAGATATGGCAACCGACCGACTGAAAAACCCGGTCATGATTTTTGCCGTACACAAGAGCAGATTCAGGATAATGCCTGCGATGCTGGACAGTGAGGCATACGCTTTTTTTACTGCGGTGTTGGATGTGTTCGGCTTTCCTTTGAAATACAGCTTGATTAGTTGAGCCATCATAGGCTGTTCCTCCTTTAATTTTGAACGATAGTTCATTATTGTTCAATAAAAAAAGGAACCGGTCTAAAGACCGATCCCCGACAAATACATTTTGGATAATTTGTGTAAAATCATAATCGCCCATTCCTTTCCCTTGTAGTGATACATGATCTGCATGAGGCCATCCACAAAATTGTTTGCAATAATGTGGATGAAAACTGCGTCTGCGGTGGTATCGTCCCGATGCTCCAGCAAGTGAGCTTCTATGTCTTTGACAAAACGCTCTTTCTCACATTCATACTTTGTGCCGCCGCTCTTGTCAATCAGGATGATAAATTCTTTTCGATGGTCAAATAAGTTTAGCAGACATTCCGTTTCAGCCTTGCTCAACCCATAGATTTCTGTGCCTAAGTGTCTGCTTTCGTTTTTCTCACCGGCAGTCAACACCCGCTCCCAATCGTACAGAACAGGGCGGAGAATGGCATCAAATAAGTCGGCCTTGTTTTTGTAGTAAGAATAGATAAGGCCGGTAGGGATCTGCGCTTTGGCCGCAATATTACGCATAGCAGCCAGTTTGTACCCTCTATCAAAAAATTCATCTAAAGCCGCAGCAAGAATTTTCTCCCGTATCTCGTCCTTCAGTACCTGTGCCATAGCGCCCTCCAATATTGAACTGCGGTTCTATTATAGCGAAAAGAACCGCTTGTGTCAAGTCCCATTTCCCGCTTTAGAAAAGCCCCGGTCGTAAAAATGCGTCCGGGGCTTCAAAGAAGTTCGATATTCGGATTGAATTTGTACCCGATGCTGTGAACGCTCCTGATGTAGTCCGGCGTTTCGGGCGTGACCTTGAGCTTGTGCCGGAGGTTGCTGACATGATTGTTGATTGCTCTGTGGGAGTAGTAGTCAAGACTTTCGTGCCACACAAGGTCTATTATCATGTCATAGGTGAGTACCCGGCGGGGATTCATGATGAGCAGGGCGAAGATGTCAAACTCTTTCACTGTCAGCATGATCTCGGTCTCGCAGATATATACCAATCGGTTTTCCAAGCAGAAGTACAAATCTTCTGCTTGGACTTCTGTTAATCTGGCAGCAGGAGTGACCGGGATAATTTGAGGAAAGGTACTGCGTGGAGAAGCATCAGCATTGCCGACTTTCGTTTGTGCAAGAACATACTGCATCAGCTCCTGTTGCTGACTGGCATCCAGCAGGGCAAACAGCTTTTCACCAATCTGCTTGCCAGACTCCGCTATATCCAAAACAGCTAATTTCCCAAGAGATCACCCCCTCGCATCTCACTCATATTTTCTTTTCTGTATTCAGCAGGCGGCACTTTCATTATGTCATGAAATGCAGATGCAAACTTACTCTGATTTTCATATCCGACCTTGTTGGCGATTTCCGCAATCGTGGCCTGAGTCTGACGAAGCAGAGTTGCCGCTTGCCTGATACGGTACTCTTTCATATAAGTACCAATGGGTTGTCCGTAGATGCCTTTGAATGTCTTTTTCAAAGTGGCCGTATTGATAAGAAACTCTTTGGAAAGTTCCTCAATCGTGGGACGCTCCTGCAAATTTGAAATGAGCCGCTTATGAATCTGCTTCACAATTTCAACTTGAGGCGAGGTATAATATTCGCGCTGCTTTTCCTCGGCTACATCCACCATACTCAAAAACAAGAGAAGCTCCTGTACTTTCAGTTTGAAATATGGTCTTTGCAAACGATCCGGTACGGAGTACAGCTCTGAAAAGATATGCTCGATCTCATTTTTGGCCCGCATGATAAAGCAACTTCCATCGGCACAGAATCTCTCTTTGAACGAGTAAATATCAATTCCTGTTTCCGCAAGAATTTCTGGGGGATGTTCCGATACAAACGTCAAGTTGAGTGCTACGGTGATCCCACGATAATGCCGCAGAGGGAAAGTCATTTCCGGGGCGCAGTTATCCATTGTATGGATGGATAGATCACCTTCTCCGAGGTACAGACAGGAACCACTTAATAAACGGCTGCCCTCTCGTCCTTCACGGCAATGGTTGATCTCCAGCACATCGCCGCTGATCAGGCTGTCCCATTGACAGCCTGCCGCTTCAAAATCGTTGTAAATAAGCTGAATGCCAGGGTAGACCTGATAAACAGTCATGAGTCCAAGACCATCGGCACAATCCATTTTATAGACAGTGCAATATCCCTCGCTGTCTTTGGGAATGGCCGAAACCAGACTTGTTGCGTTTGTAATATAGTTTTCACACATTGATGCGCTCTCCTTCGTTCCAAGGTTTTCGAGTTCGTGGGACAGAATCTCCCTGGCATCTTTGATTATATATTTTCTCTCCATAACAGACCGCTCCATTTGGTAGTTTTTCAGCTCCAATCAATTATTATATACCATTTGGATGGTCTATTCAAATATGTCAAGGGCCAGCGCCTTCGCAAAAGCACTGGCCCTTTTGCTGTGCTATTTTTCTTTCGAGTTCTGCCAAAATCCTTACCTGTTTACGATGGAGGTCGTAGGCATTTTGCGGAACTCCGAAAGCATCATGGCGATTGTGATAACGACCAGGATTGCGTCCGTCAGAGCGATTGCCAGCCATACGCCCCGGATGCCCATGCCGCCCACCATCGGCAACACTACACACAAAGGGATAAACAGGATGATCTGTCTAAACAGCACCAGCCAAGTGGCTTTGCTTGCCTTGCCCAGTGACTGGAACAGCGTCACAGCAATCAGAAAGCTGCCTTGCAGGATGTAGGTGCTGAACATGATGCGGAAGTTAGTTGCTCCCGAAGCTGCTACCCCCGGCGTTGTAATGAACATGGAAAGCACTTTGTCCGGGAACAACTCTGCCGGGATATAGAACAGCAGAGACAGAAACGTGGCGGCAGTGATAAATACGCCCGTCAGCTTCTTCACCCGGTCGTAATCCTTTGCACCATAGTTTGTACCGGCGGCGGGCTGAAATCCCTGACTGATGCCCCACAACGGCACAAACGAAAAGTTCCAGAACCGCAGAGCGGCTCCCAGAAGGATTTGGGAGGTTTCGCCGCCATAGGCCGAGGCTACACGGTAGATCACTGTCTGCTGCACCAGCGTCAAAACCTGCATCAGCAGTGCGGAGATACCAACCGAGAGGACTTGCGGCAATAAAATTCCGTCAATGCGGATACGTCCGATCTTCACGTTAGGGCTTTTCTTCTTGAAGTACCACAGTGTCACAGCGGCTTGGATAAATTGGGAGAGGATCGTTGCGTATGCTGCCGCCTCAATGCCCATGCCGCAGGGTTTGAGCAGGGTGATAAAAATGGGGTCGAGGATAATGTTGAGGATCGCACCGCTGGCGATAATGGCCATTGCCTTTTTAAGCTGGCCCTCGCCGCGAATGACCATGTTGGCGCTCTGGAAGAAATTCACGAACAGGGAACCGGCGAACACGATCCGCAGATATTTTTCTGCATAGGTCAGGATGTTGTCACTGGCTCCGGCCAGGGATAAGAGCTGCCGGGTGAACACCATACCGATCGCCATGTAAACCACGGACATCAGCAACACTACGGCAACCAGGTTGCCCATGATCTTCTTTACGGTGTCTTGGTCTTTCTTCCCGATAGCGCGGGACAGCACCGAGGCGGAACCGACGCCGATCATGGCGGCGGAACCGGCATTGATGAGGGTAAAGGGATAGGACACAGAGACAGCCCCCATCTGCACATCCCCGACCATCTGGCCGACAAAGATGGAATCCATCATGTTGTAGAGTCCCACGACTACCATGCCCAGAACGGCGGGGATAGCCAGCTCTATCATCAGCGGAAACGGGCTTTTTGTCAGCAGTTTCGTTCTTGTGTCAAGCGTTTTTTGCATAATCGCACCTCCTTGAAATTAGCCACATCTAACCACTTGTAAGTATAGCGAAATCAAACGGCATTGTCCGCTCCAAAACGGAGCATTTGCAATCCGAACAGGAATGAGAAAGGGAGCGGAAAGATGAAGGCCTTTCCGCTCCCGGTTACTACTGCGCCATTTTTTCCAGCAGTTTCAACGCTTCTTCCAGCTTTGGATTTGCGGCGTCGGTTTGCAGGGCCTCCCGGACGCAGCTACGAATATGGGCTTGCAAAATCTGCTGATTGGCGCTTTTGAGCAGAGCTTGGGTCGCCATGATCTGATTGGATATATCCACACAGTAGCGATCAGCCTCGATCATTTGCAGGATACCGTCCAACTGGCCCCTCGCTATTTTCAGCTTGTGGGCAACATCGCCCCGTTTGGCCTTCATGCTGTTTCCTGGATGCTGACCAGTGTGTACCCAGCATCCTCCACCGCCGCTTTCAGCGTATCATCGGACACGCTGCTGTCCAGGCACACCTTGGCGGTCTTGCTTTCCAGCTCAACAACAGCCTCCTGCACACCCTCCAGCCCGGTCAGAGCTTTATGGACGTGCTTGACGCAGTTTCCGCATACCATACCTTCAATTAGCAGTACCTTTTCCATATTTTGAAACACTCCTTTTTGTTTATTTTTGCCTATATCCACTTCGGCTTGGTGGTTTTCAGGGTAAACCTCATGCTTTGCCTGGAACCACCGCAGCCGGAGTGCATTGGACACAACAAATACAGAACTGAAACTCATGGCGAACGCCCCCAGCATGGGATTGAGCTTCCAGCCGAAAGAGAGGAAGAATACACCGGCGGCGATAGGGATGCCGATGATGTTGTAGATAAAGGCCCAAAACAGGTTTTGCTTGATGTTGCGGATGACGGCCTTGCTCAACTGAATGGCCGTGGACACATCCAGCAGATCACTTTTCATCAGCACAATGTCGGCGGATTCGATCGCTACATCTGTTCCCGCTCCGATGGCGATACCCACATCGGCCCTGGCCAGCGCGGGAGCATCGTTGATGCCGTCCCCAACCATCGCCACCTTTTTGCCGCTGTCCTGCAAGCGGCGTATTTCCTTTTCCTTGTCCTGGGGGAACACTTCGGCCACTACCCGGTCTACGCCGACCTGCCGCTGGATGGCCTGAGCGGTCTTTGCATTGTCCCCGGTGAGCATGACCACCTCAATACCGAGGCCGGACAATTCCTGGATAGCCTGGGCGCTGGTAGGCTTGACTACATCGGCCACAGCGATCACGCCCATGAGCTTCCCGGCGCGGGCAAAGAACAGGGGTGTTTTGCCCTCTGCCGCCAGTGTTTCCCCGGAGCGCAGCAGTTCCCCGCCCGTGATATTGTGGGCGTCCATCATGCGGCGGTTGCCTGCCAGACACATTTCGCCGTCTACCCGGCCTACGATGCCTTGACCGGGAATCTGCTGGAAGTCCTCAACCGGGGACAGCGGCAGCTTTGCCTTTCCCGCTTCGGCGGTGATAGCGTCCGCCAGAGGATGCTCTGACAGCTTTTCCAGCGAGGCGGCAATTTTCAGCAGTCCCAGGCGGTCTGCCCCAGCTTCACACAAAATGTCCGTTACCACCGGCTTGCCCTGGGTGATCGTGCCGGTCTTGTCCAGCACGACAGTATCAATGTTGTGGGCGGTTTCCAACGCCTCCGCCGATTTTATCAGGATGCCATTGGTGGCCCCTTTGCCCGTTCCCACCATGATAGCGGTAGGCGTTGCCAGTCCCAGGGCGCAAGGACAGGAGATCACCAGGACGGAGATACCAATGGACAGGGCAAACTCCACACCATAGCCCAGCACCAGCCAGACCGCCGCCGCCACAAGTGCGATAGCAATAACAGTCGGAACGAATACCCCAGCAACCTTATCAGCCAGCTTTGCGATGGGGGCCTTGGAGCTGGTAGCTTCGTCTACCAGCCGGACAATCTGCGCCAGAGTGGTGTCATCCCCCACCTTAGTGGCCTGCATTTTGAAATAGCCAGTCTTATTGATGGTCGCACCAATTACCGTATCGCCAACGTGCTTCTCCACGGGGATGCTCTCGCCGGTCAGGGCGGATTCATCCACGGAGGAAAAGCCCTCCAGCACCACGCCGTCCACAGGGACAGATTCACCGGCCTTGACAATCAGCGTTTCCCCCTGCTGTACCTGTTCCACGGGGATCTGCTGTTCTACGCCGTTCCGCTCCACAGTGGCCGTCTTGGGCGCAAGGTTCATCAGCTTGGTGATGGCATCCGAGGTCTTGCCCTTGGCGCGGGCCTCCAGGGTTTTGCCCAGCGTGATAAGGGTCAAGATCATCCCGGCAGATTCAAAGTACAAATCCATCATAAAGCTGTGTACCGTTTCCATATCACCATACCCGAAACCAATGCCGATCTTGAAAATGGCATAGATGCCGTAGACAATAGCCGCGCCGGAGCCGATGGCGATCAGCGAATCCATATTGGGCGAACCGTGGAACAGGGTCTTAAAGCCCATGCGGTAGTATTTCGCATTGACGAACACCACGGGAATGAGCAGCAGGAATTGGGTGAACGCAAAGGTGATGGCGTTCTCCATTCCCAGCAGACCGCTGGGCAGCGGCCACCCCATCATGTGGCCCATTGAGATGTAAAACAGGGGAATGGTGAAGATGGCGGACAGCAATAGTCGGCCCTTCATTTGTTTGTACTCCGCTTGGGCGGTGCTGACCGCCGGTTTACCAGCAGGGACAGAAGCGGCTGTTCGCTCGACAGCGGGCTTGTTCTGCCCAGCCTTGGGGATCGCTCCGTACCCAGCCTTTTCCACCGCCTGGATGATCTGCCCCGTGTCAAGTGCAGCTTCGTCATAGGATGCCACCATGCTGTTTTTCAGCAGATTGACAGACACCTCCTGGATGCCGGGGAGCTTGGCAACACTTTTTTCTACCCTGGCTGAACAAGCGGAGCAAGTCATGCCTGTGATGTCAAATTGCTCCTTACGCAAAATAATCCCTTCTTTCTTATGGTTTGTATCAATACCCATCCCCGGTAGGGGAATGGCATTGACCGAGGGCTATTATAAACGGTTTTCACCTCCGCTGTCCGCTCCATTGTGGAGCATTTTTTATCCAAATGGTTTTTGTTTTCCGGGAGAAATCCAATCAGGAGGTTTTGCGCTCCAAAGAGGAATATCGGGCCAAAAAGCATTGACTTTACGGGGGCTGGCGGCTATACTGCAAAGCGAAACGATTAAACAGACTTTTAATCGTTCGGCCATGTCTAACCAACCACAAACCACACATTTCAACAAAGAAAGGAACTTGCTGCTATGAAAAAGACCATTAAACTCATTGACCTGGACTGCGGCCACTGTGCCGACAAAATCCAGAACGCCGTCCAGAAGATCGACGGCGTGACCAGCGTGGCCGTCAACTTCCTGGGCCAGAAGATGGTGCTGGAGGCCCCGGACGAGAAGTTTGACGCTGTGCTGGCCGAGGCCACGGCGCTCATCAAGAAGATCGAGCCGGATGTGACGGTCAAGGCGTAACTGTGCAAAAACACCGGCTGCCGTTTGGTAGCCGGTGCTTTTGCAGGAAGGAGAGTATCAACATGACAAAAAAACAAAAGCATTTGCTGACCCGCATCATCGTGGCGGCGGTGTTGTTCGCCGCCGGTGGCCTGCTCCATCTGGAGGGCTGGGCGGAGCTGGGGGTCTACCTCGTCTGCTATGCGGTGATCGGCTGGGATATTGTCTGGAAAGCCATCACCAACATCCTGCATGGTCAGGTGTTTGACGAGAACTTCCTTATGACGATTGCGACTATCGGTGCGCTGATTCTGGGGGAACACTCCGAGGGTGTAGCGGTGATGCTGTTCTATCAGGTGGGCGAGTGGTTCCAGTCCTATGCTGTTTCCAAGTCCCGCCGCTCCATCACCAGCCTGATGGATATTCGCCCGGACTACGCCAACATTGAGAAAGACGGCAAGCTGATCCAAGTAGACCCGGAGGACGTGAAAATCGGTGACACCATCATTGTCAAGCCCGGTGAGCGCGTCCCGCTGGACGGCAAAATTATCAAGGGCAGCTCCACGCTGGACACTTCTGCTCTGACGGGAGAATCCATGCCCCGTGAGGTGGAGGCAGGCATGGAGGTTATCAGCGGGTGCATCAATCAGACCGGCATTTTAACCATCCAGACCACCAAGGAATTTGGAGAATCCACCGTAGCCAAAATCCTTGACCTTGTTGAGAACGCCAGCGACAAAAAGGGCCGCATGGAAAACTTCATCACCCGCTTTGCCCGGTACTATACGCCGGTGGTGGTATTCGCCGCCCTCGCTCTGGCAGTCCTGCCGCCGCTGGTAACGGGACAGGCGTTCAGTATTTGGATTTACCGGGCGCTGACCTTCCTGGTGATTTCCTGCCCCTGTGCGCTGGTGATCTCCATTCCGCTCAGTTTCTTCGGCGGCATCGGCGGCGCGTCCAAAATCGGCGTTCTTGTGAAAGGCAGCAACTACTTAGAGGCGCTGGCCTACACGGAAACAGTAGTGTTCGATAAGACTGGCACTCTGACAAAAGGCTCCTTTGCTGTCACAGAAATTCAAGCCAATGGCATGACGGACGAGGAACTTCTGGAACTGGCGGCGTATGCGGAGGACTACTCCAATCATCCGATCTCGCTGTCCATCCAAAAAGCCTATGGCAAGAAAATTGACAACAGCCGTATTACCGATGTGCAGGAAATCGCGGGGCATGGTGTCCAGGCGGTGATTGATGGTATGACGGTGCTGGCCGGAAATGCCAAGCTGATGGAGCGGGAGCATATTCCCTATACGGCCTCCAACGCTATTGGTACTGTGGTCTATGTGGCCTTTGATGGAAGATACGCAGGGTGTATTGTGATTGCGGATGAAATCAAGGCAGACGCGCCCGCTGCCATTAAGACGCTGAAAGCCGCCGGTATTCGCCAGACGGTCATGCTCACCGGCGATGCGGATGCAGTTGGGCAGGACGTGGCCCGCCGCCTGGGTCTGGATCGAGCCTACACCGAACTGCTCCCCGCCGACAAAGTAGACCGTGTGGAGGAACTGCTGGCACAGAAAAGCGATAAGGGGATGCTGGCTTTCGTGGGTGACGGTATCAATGATGCTCCTGTGCTGGCGCGGGCCGATGTGGGCATCGCTATGGGCGCTCTCGGCTCCGATGCGGCGATCGAGGCCGCTGATGTGGTACTGATGACGGATGAACCGTCCAAGATCGCCGCTATTATGCAGATCGCCCGTAAGACCATCCGCATTTCCAACGAGAACATTGTCTTTGCCCTGGGCGTCAAATTCCTGGTGCTGATCCTGGGGGCGGTGGGCCGCGCCAATATGTGGGCGGCGGTATTTGCGGACGTGGGCGTTTCGGTGATCGCCATTCTGAACGCCATTCGCGCCATGCGGGTCAAGCAGTTTGAAACTCCGGCGCAGGAGTAAAGCTATAACAGGAAATGCGCCGCACTTTCGTAAGCGCGGCGCATTTCTTCTATCAATCGGTAGGACAGGTGATCTCAAACAGTGCGTCAATGGTCCGGTGTAGCAGCTTCGCCTGGGTGGTGTCTGCCAAAGTGTAGTAGACCTCTTTTCCATCCCGGCGGCTTTCAATGATCCCGCTCTTTTTCAGAATCCGCAGATGGTGGGATACGGCGGGGTCGCTCATTCCAACAGCGGCAGCGATGTTGCACACACATTCCTCGCTGTGGCACAACAGCCAGAGGATACGCAGGCGGGACGGGTCGCCAAGCTGCTGGAAAATAGCGGCGGTTGTCTGAAACCCGTCAGGAGGCGGCATCCGTTCCAGGACGCGCTCGATATTCTGCCCGTGATTGTGCGGAAGATGGTAGTGGGACATCCTATTACCTCCATTTCTGCCTCTATCATATCCTGTCCTTCCGTATCTGTCAAATGGTCGAAGATTGAGGATAGTCATGAACAAAGGAAATTTAATATCAAAGCCTGCCGCAAAGGAACTGGACGCACTCTCCGAGCTTCACAAGGCACTGGGTGACTATACCCGTATCAGGATTTTGTGGCTCTTGATGGAGCGGGAATGGTGCGTCAGCGAACTGGCGGGGGAAATGAAGATGACGGAATCGGCCATATCCCATCAGCTTCGTATTCTGCGGAGCGCCCGGTTGGTAAACGGTCGTAAGGCAGGCAAGAATGTGTTTTATACTTTGGCCGATGAACATATCAGATGGATTTTGGAAAAAACCTACGATCACATATCGGAGCAATAGGACTGCTAAAAAACGGGTGCATAAGGACATTCCCCCAATGCACCCGCCCGCAGGATTCAGTTACAGCTTTTCGTAGGAAACCAGCTCGCTCACCGGGATGCGCGTCTGGCTGTGCCGCTCCGGGTCAGCGAAGTTCTCACCGGCGTAGCCGATAGCCAGAATGTTGACCGGCTCCAGGTTGGCGGGGAGGTCAAACTCCCGGCACAGAACATCCGGCTTGAAGTAGCACACCCATACGCTGCCCAGGCCCAGCTCCGTGGCCTGGAGCATCATGTGGTCGGTCAGGATGGACGTGTCAATGTCCCCGGTCTGCTTCTGGTCGAAGGGCCGTACCCACGCCTTATCGTGGTCGGCGCAGACGATGATGGCGAGGGGCGCGCCGTAGATACCAGCGGCCTTGCCGATCTTCGCCAGCCCTTCCTCGCTCTGAACTACGATCAGGCGGACTGGCTGAAGGTTAGCAGCGGTGGGGGCCACATGAGCGGCCTCCAGAATCTTTTCCAGCTTTTCCGGCTCCA
>CAJTVM010000069.1 GCA_910579595.1 uncultured Oscillospiraceae bacterium | reverse complement strand
TGTGTTCCCACGGCGTTGCTCCGGATAGAGTTTACAGCAATGGGCGCTTGACACGCCATTGGGTGAGCTCTTACCTCGCCTTTCCACCCTTACCTCGTCGGCACAAGCTTCGTATCGCTTACTCCGCCGCTTGCGGCGGAGTTCACTCACTTTGCTGTGCCTCCTCCCCCACAAAGCCAAGGGCCGGCTTTGCGGGGGCCCCGATATGGGGGACGAGGCGGACTATTTCTGTTGCACTTTTCCTGGGGTCGCCCCCGGCAGGCGTTACCTGTTATCCTTGCCCTGCGGAGCCCGGACTTTCCTCACGCAACGGCCTTTCGGCCTGCACGCGCGGCTGTCCAGCTTACTTGCAAATATTAATTGTACTTCATCTTTGGGTGATTGTCAAATGGATTTGAATGGGGTATAATACCTTCATCTGAAAAATTTGCCTCCGGGCAAAAAAGATTGATGATATGGAGGTGCGGATGGATGGAATCGGCGCTGAAGGGATATTTGGACTCGCTGAAAGGGAAGCGGGTGGCGGTCATCGGTTTGGGCGTGTCCAACACCCCCCTGGTGGAGCGGCTGCTGGACGCGGGGATATCGGTGCTGGTCTGCGACAAGCGGCGGCGGGAGGATTTTAACGGCCTGATCGAGTCGCTGGAGCGCCAGGGGCTGGAGACGGCCCTGGGCCTGGACTATCTGGATCATTTGGAAGGGGTGGACGTGATCTTCCGTACGCCAGGGCTGCGGCCCGATTTGCCCCAGATCGTCAAAGCGGTGGAGGAAGGGGCGCGGCTCACCTCGGAGATGGAGGCGTTTTTGTCCCTGTGTCCCTGCCGGATCATCGCGGTGACCGGATCAGACGGCAAGACCACCACCACTACCATCATCGCCGGGATGCTGAAGGCGGCGGGTTACCGCACCTTTGTGGGGGGCAACATCGGCAACCCGCTGCTGTGCCAGGTGGATGAGATCCGCCCCGACGACATAGTGGTGCTGGAGCTGTCCTCCTTCCAGCTGCTCACTATGGAGCAGAGCCCCAGCATTGCGGTGGTCACCAACCTGGCCCCCAACCACTTGGATGTGCATAAGGACATGGACGAGTATGTGGCCGCCAAGCGGAACATTTTTGCCTACCAAGACGCCTGCGATAAGCTGGTGCTCAATGCGGACAATGAGATCACCGCCGGCTTTGCCAGGGAGGCCAGGGGACAGGTGACGCTGTTCAGCCGGAAAAAGGTGTTGGATCAGGGGGTATATGTGAAGGACGGCATGGTGATGTACTGCGGCCGGCCCATCCTCCATGTGGAGGATATCCTGATCCCCGGGCTGCACAACCTGGAGAATTACATGGCCGCCATCGCCGTGGTGGAGGATCTGGTACCTGACGAGGTGATTTTAAACTTTGCCCGTACTTTCGGCGGGGTGGCCCACCGCATCGAACTGGTGCGGGAGTTGGACGGGGTGCGTTACTATAACGACTCCATTGCCTCCAGTCCCAGCCGCACTATCGCGGGACTGCGATCCTTCACGCAGAAGGTCATCCTCATCGCCGGGGGATACGACAAGCAAATCCCCTATGACGTGCTGGGTTCGGAGATCACCAAGTCAGTGAAAACCCTGCTACTCACCGGGGATACGGCGGGGAAGATCAAGGCGGCAACGCTGGCGGCCCCGGATTACGCAACCGGTGTTCCGGAAATTATTGATTGTGCCGATTTGAAGGAAGCGGTAGAGCGGGCCCATGGGCTGGCCCAGCCGGGGGACGTGGTGATTATGTCCCCCGCCAGCGCATCCTTTGATCGCTTCAAGAATTTCGCGGAGCGGGGCAATGTGTTCAAGAATTTCGTTACAGCATTAGAATAAAGGAAGAAGGGAAAATAAGGACGTGGATACGGAACAGAAATTGGAGCGGCTGTGCGCGATTGGTGCGCCCTCTGGGTTTGAGCATCCGGCAGTGCTGTCAGCGAAGGAAATGCTGGAGCCGATGATGGACGAGGCTTGGATCGATAGGCTGGGCAGCCTGGTGGGTGTGCGCCGCTGTGGAAAGCCGGGGGCGAAAAAGCTGCTGCTGGATGCCCATCTGGATGAGGTTGGCCTGACGGTTATTGGAATCGAAAATGGATTCCTGCGCTTTCATGGAATTGGGGTGGACGCTAGGATGCTCCCCGATCGGGAGGTGGCTGTGCTCACCGAGCCGCCCATGCTAGGGGTGGTGGCCTGTCTGCCGCCCCATGTGCTGTCGGCGGAGGACCGGGAGAAGGCCCCCAAGATGGAGGAGCTGTTCATTGACGTGGGGCTGTGCCAGGAGGAGGCGGAGCGGCTTGTTCCTCTGGGTACCCCTGTGGTATACAAGACGAATTTCTTCCGCCTGGGAGAGCGCCAGCTGTGCGGGAAGGCCATGGACGACAGGGCCTGCTTTGTGTCCCTGCTGCGGACGGCGGAGCTGCTGAAGGATCAGGAATTGAATGTGGATCTGTATATTTTGGGCAGCGTCTGCGAGGAGTCCAGCGGCGCGGGGGCCAGCGTGGTGACCCAGGCGCTTTCGCCGGATTACTGCGTGGCGGTGGACGTCACCCACGGCAGGACGCCGGACGGTCCCAAGGAGGAAACCTTTGTGCTGGGTGGTGGGCCGGCGGTGGGCATCGGGCCAAACGCCACCCGCTGGATGGTGAAAAAGATGCTGGACGCGGCGCAAAAAGAGGGCATCGCCGTCCAGAAGGAGATCATGGAGGGTAGCAGCGGTACCAACGGCTGGGGGATGCAGGTTTGCAACGAGGGTGTGGCCACAGCGGTGCTGTCTATCCCGCTGAAGTATATGCATACCCCGGTGGAGGCACTGGATTGGAATGACATTGAGGACACGGCCCGGTTGCTGGCCGCGTTTGCCGGGAGCTTTGGAGAGGAGGGGGCACAATGATTGAAACGCTGAAAACACTGTGTGCCCTATCTGGCGTTTCCTCTTTTGAGGATGAGGTGCGGGATTACATCCGTAAGCGGGTGGAGCCCTTTGCGGACAGCATTCGGGTGGATGCCGTGGGTAGCCTGATCGTGTTCAAGCGGGGGGCGATACCCACCGGGAACAAGCTGATGCTGTGCGCTCATATGGACGAGGTGGGGCTGATTGTGAAATCGGTGACCAAGGAGGGCTATTTAAAGTTTGGCTGTGTGGGAGGCATTGACCGCCGCATTTTGCTGGGCAAGCAGGTGGCGGTGGGGGAGAAGCGCATCCCTGGCGTCATCGGATTGAAGGCCATCCACCTGACCACCGCCGAGGAGCGGAAAAAGGTGCCCAAGCTGACGGAATACTATATCGACATCGGCGCGAAGGATCAGGAGGAAGCCCTGGCCCAAGTGGAGCCGGGGGACTATGTGGTGTTTGCCAGCGATGCGGTGGAGTTTGGCAATGGGATGCTCAAGGCCAAGGCCATTGACGACCGGGTGGGCTGCGCCGTGATGGTAAAGCTGATTGAGGAAGACCTGCCTATGGACTGCACCTTTGTGTTCACCTCCATGGAGGAGGTGGGGGCACGGGGGGCGTTTGGTGCGGCCTTCTCGGTGACACCGGAGATTGCCCTGATTTTGGAGGGTACCACCGCTGCCGATGTGCCGTCCCTGACGGAGGACAGGCAGATCTGCTGGCCTGGAAAAGGTCCGGTGCTGTCCTGGATGGACGGCGGCACCATTTACGACAGGACGCTGTTTGAGCGTTTGCGCCGGCTGGCGGAGGAAAGCGGCCTGCCCTGGCAGATGAAGCACTACCTGTCCGGCGGCACGGATGCCAAGGCGGTTCAGCGCACCAAGTCCGGCGTCCGGGTGACCGGGATTTCGGCGGCGGTGCGCTATCTCCACGCGCCCAACAGCGTGTGCAGCTGCTCTGACGCAAAGCAGATACTTGCCCTGGCCCGGCTGTTTATCCGGGACGTGGCAGGGGGCTGACAGCCCTGGCTGATATAGTGAACAAAGTTGAAAAGTGTAGATTGCACTTTTTCAACCCACTGCCCGCTGGCTAGCGGCCGCGCAAAGCGTGCGCGTCTGTGTTCACTATGAAGTGCAAGCCAAGGCCGCATTCGCGGCCTCCCGCGGCAATTTTTTGCCGCAGAGTTCAAAAGGATCATTTGATCCTTTTGAACTTGCTTGACTATAGGAGGAATTGACATGGACATGATGAAAACTTTGACGCAGCTTGCAGCTGCATTTGGCCCTTCCGGCTATGAAAACGAAATTTCCCAGGTGATTGAAGATCTGGCAAAGCCCTATGTGGACGAAATCTCACGAGACGTGATGGGAAACCTGATCTGCCGCAAAAAGGGCAGCGGCCCCCGGGTGATGTTCTCCGCCCATATGGATTCTATCGGGCTGGTGGCCACCCACATTAGCGAAAAGGGCTTTATCCATGTGGGGCCCATCGGCGGCGTGGTGGCCCAAAAGGTGCTGTACACCCCGGTGCGCTTCCAAAACGGAACAAAGGGTCTGTTCTGTGCTGGCGCGGACGCCGATTTTGCCAAGCTGAAGGCGACGGACCTGGTCATTGACATCGGCGCGGCGGACGGAGAGGAGGCCAAAAAGCTGGTGCAGGTGGGGGATGTCGCGGTGTACGACACCCCCACCCGGACGGCGGGGAGCCGGGTCATTTCCCCCTATTTGGACAACCGGATTGGCTGTTTGGTGCTGCTCCTGGCGATGGAGCAGCTGGGGGAGACGGACAACGATTTGTACTTTGTGTTCTCCAGCCAGGAGGAAGTGGGGTGCCGAGGGGCGAAAACCGCTGCCTGGGCTATCGATCCGGACTATGGCGTGGCGGTGGATGTGTGCGGTACAGACGATATGCCCGGATCCAAGCACACGGTGACCGCCCTGTGCGGAAAGGGTGCGGCGGTCAATGTAATGGACCACTCCGTGATCTGCCACCCGGAGATGGTAAAGAAGCTGACGCAGCTGGCACAGGAGCGGGGCATTCCCGTTCAAAAAACCGTGTCGCGGATGGGCGGCACCGATGCCGGGCCCATCCACCAGACCCGGGCGGGGGTATATACCGGCGGAATCTCCATTCCATGCCGCTATATTCACACCCCTTCGGAGTTGGTGGATTGGAAGGACGTACAGGCGTGCGCCGACTTGGCAGCGGCGTTTGCCAGTTGTAAATTAAAAGACAAAATCTAAGGAAAAGGCAGAGCGTGTAAATGGATTTAACTTTACAGATATCAGAACACGTCACCAACCTGGCCTACCAGGCGGAGCAGGGACTGGTGGAGCAGTTTGCCCGCATTGATGCCATTTCCCAGGCAAACGCCCAGCGGATGTTGGCGGCATTCCAGAAGCACCGGGTGGCGGAGAGCTGTTTTGCCGGCACGACGGGTTACGGCTACGATGACCTGGGCCGGGACAAGCTGGATGAGATCTACGCCGATCTGTTCGGCGCGGAGGACGCGCTGGTGCGCATCCAGTTTGTAAACGGCACCCATGCTATTGCCTGTGCCCTGTTCGGGGCTTTGAAGGTGGGGGATGTGCTGGTGTCCGCCGTGGGTGCGCCCTATGACACCCTGCTGGGGGTAGTGGGGGCTGTGGACAAGGGTCATGGATCGTTAAAGGACTACGGTGTGGAGTACCGGCAGGTGGAACTGAAAGAAAATGCCCCCGATCCGGACGGGCTGGCGGAAGCTGTGCGCGATCCCCGGGTCAAAGCGGTGCTGATCCAGCGTTCCAAGGGATATGCCACCCGGGCATCCCTGTCGGTGGACGAAATTGGAGCGCTGTGCGCTGTGGTGCGGAAAAATAACCCCAACGCCGCTATTTTAGTGGATAACTGCTACGGAGAGTTCGTGGAGGAGAAAGAACCCACCCATGTGGGGGCCGACCTGGTGGTGGGTTCCCTCATCAAGAACCCCGGCGGCGGTTTGGCCCCCACTGGGGCTTACATCGCCGGACGGCGGGATCTGGTGGAGGGAGCCTCCATGCGGCTCACCTGCCCGGGCATCGGGCGGGAGTGCGGCTCAACCTTAGGCAACAACCGCCTGCTGTACCAAGGGCTGTTTATGGCGCCCCACACGGTGGCACAGGCGCTGAAAACCGCCGTGTTTGCCGCCCGGCTCATGGAGCTGATGGGCTATGAAACCCAACCGCGCTCCAGCGAGGTGCGCCACGACATCATTCAGATGATCCACCTGGGCGGCCCGGAGGCGGTGAAGCGCTTCTGCAAGGGAATCCAGTCCGGGGCCCCGGTGGATTCCTATGTCACCCCCGAGCCCTGGGATATGCCGGGGTATGATTGCCCGGTTATCATGGCGGCGGGGGCATTCATTCAAGGGGCATCTATCGAGCTGTCGGCTGACGCGCCCATGCGGGAGCCGTATACGGTGTACTTGCAGGGCGGGCTAACCTATGAATCGGGTAAGACAGGGATTCTGCTGGCGGCGGAGGAGCTGCTGCGGGCATGATGTGACATAGGCCGAGCTGTCCCGCGCATACAGTTACCTAATAGGGGGTGGCTGTATGCCTGTAAAGCTTAAACGCTTGTCGCTTTATCTGCACCAGAATGGGCCGCTGACGGTGGTGCTGCCCGTTGCGGCAGCGCTGGTGCTGGTGTGTCTGCTGCTGCATACGATGAACGGTAGGCTGCGTCCCGTGCTGGAAACTACCGCGTCCAGTCAGGCCACCAACCTGATAACCCAAGCCATCAACACCGCAGTGGACAACTGCCTCCAGGAAAACGGCATGACCTATGGTGATTTTGTTACCATGGAGACGGATTCGGCGGGGAAAGTGACCTCTATCACCAGCAATACGGTTTCCAACAGCCGGTTCAAGCGGCAGGTGGTGGAATCTGTGATCCGTCAGCTTGGTGCACTGGACAGCGGAGGACTGGGGGTGCCGCTGGGCACGCTGACCGGGCAGCCCCTGCTGTCCGGTGTCGGGCCGAAGGTGCGGGTTGAGGTAGATTCTGTGGGAGATGTCACCGCAGACTATAACAATTCCTTTACCTCCGCCGGGATGAACCAGACCCTGCACCGGGTGTGCCTGGATATTACGGCCACGGTGTATTTGTTCCTGCCGGGGGAAGTGATCCCCGTGTCCGTCAGCAGCAGCGTGTGCGTAGCGGAAACCGTCATCGTGGGCGAGACGCCCGATACCTATCTAAATTTGGAAAAGGGGAACGGCTGATATGGACTTTGAGATACAGGCCGCAAAGCTCCGTGCGGAGCTGAACGAGCATAATTACTACTATTATGTATTGGACGCGCCCGTCATTTCCGATTTTGAGTACGATAAAATGCTCCGGGAGCTGGAGGATTTGGAGGCAGCCCACCCGGAGCTGGTTACCCCGGATTCTCCCACCCAGCGGGTGGGGGGCAAGGCGCTGGACAGCTTCCAGCAGGTCACCCACCGGGTACCCCTGCAAAGCCTTCAGGACGTGTTTTCCCCGGACGAACTGCTGGATTTCGACCGCCGGGTGCGGGAGGGCGGGGCGGATCCTCAGTACCTGCTGGAACCAAAGGTGGACGGACTTTCGGTGGCGCTGGAGTACGAAAACGGTGTATTCATCCGGGGTGCCACCCGGGGGGACGGCCAGGTGGGAGAGGATGTGACAGAAAATATTCGCACCATCCGCTCTATCCCCATGAAACTGGAAAACGCCCCGTCAACCCTCATTGTCCGGGGGGAGGTCTATATACCCCGGAAAACCTTTGAGCGGCTTAACGAGGAACGGGAGCTGCGGGGAGAGAGCCTGTTTGCCAACCCACGGAATGCCGCCGCCGGATCCATGCGGCAGCTTGACCCGAAGATTGCTGCCGCCCGGGGACTGGATATGGTAGTGTTCAATATCCAATACACCGACAGGGACCCGTTTGAAACGGACAGTGAGGGGCTGGACTGGCTTCGTTCTCTGCGGTTCAAGGTGATTGACTACCAGTTGTTTGGGGATATGGGTAAGATACAATCCGCCATCTTTGAAATAGGGGATCAGCGGGAGAAATATCCCTTCGACATTGATGGCGCGGTTGTAAAGGTTAATTCCTTGACACAGCGTGATGCACTGGGGGAAACAGCAAAATTTCCCCGCTGGGCGGCGGCCTATAAGTACCCGCCGGAGCAGAAGAAGAGTGTGGTGGAGGATATCGTGATCCAGGTGGGCCGAACCGGGGTGCTGACGCCGAAGGCAGTGGTTTCCGCCGTCCGGCTGGCGGGCACCACCGTCACCAACGCCACGCTCCACAACCAGGATTTTATCACAGAAAAGGACATCCGCATCGGCGACACGGTGATTGTTCAGAAGGCGGGGGAAATTATCCCGGAGATCGTGTCTGTGGTGAAGGAGAAGCGCCCCGAGAAGACGCAGCCCTATCTGCTGCCCACGACCTGCCCGGTGTGTGGCGCGGCGGTGGCGCGGGACGAGGACGGTGCCCATATCCGCTGCACTGGCGCGGAATGTCCCGCCCAGCTTTTGCGCAACCTGACACATTTTGCCAGCCGTGACGCCATGGACATTGAGGGCCTTGGTCCGGCGGTGGTGGAGGCACTGGTTAACGCCGGAATGGTGAAAACCTCGGCGGATCTATACTGTCTGGATCGGGACAAGGTGGCGGATCTGGAGCGGATGGGCAAAAAATCTGCGGACAACCTGCTGGCCGCCATTGAGAAGTCCAAGGGGAACGACCTGTCCAAGCTGCTGTTTGCCTTTGGCATCCGGCAGGTGGGGCAGAAGGCGGGTAAAATTCTGGCCGCCCGGTTTGGCTCGCTGGACGCGCTGGCCCAAGCCACGGAGGAGGAGTTGACTGCTATTGACGATATTGGCGGGATCACTGCGCAATATTTGACCCAGTGGTTTGCCTCCCCCCAGAGCCAGCACCTCATTGCCGCGCTTAGGGAAGCGGGGGTGAACATGGACAGCCAGGCTGCTCCGGTGGGGGATAAGCTGGCGGGCATCACGTTTGTGCTCACCGGCGAGCTGTCCTCCAGCTCCCGGAAGGAGGCGGGGGAGAAACTGGAAGCCCTGGGGGCCAAGGTGGCTGGTTCCGTGTCAAAAAAGACAGGGTGTGTGGTGGCCGGGGAGGCTGCGGGTTCCAAGCTTCGGAAGGCCCAGGAGCTGGGTGTTCCCGTGCTGGACGAGGAACAGTTCCTGATTTTGGTAGGTGAGCGGGACGGGGACAGCGAGGCTCTGCTGACCCAGCTGAAGAAATAGAGACAAAAAGAAGGGATTACCCATGGAGATCAAATTTGCAGGGCGGATGGACAGCTTCCAGCCGGGAATTTTTAATGTGCTGGATGACAGGAAAAACGACAGGTTGGCCCAGGGGAGGCCTGTGTACAACCTGTCCATCGGTACGCCGGATTTTTTGCCCGAGCCTCATATTGTGGAGGCGTTGGCCCAGGCCGCGTCCGATCCGAAAAATTACCGCTATTCACTGGGGGAAACGCCCGAGCTGGTGAAGGCGGTACGGAACTGGTATGATTGGCGGTACGGCGTGCCGCTGGAGGCGGATGAGCTAATGGCGATATACGGCTCCCAGGAGGGGCTGACCCACATCGGCTGGACGCTGTGCAATCCCGGTGATATAGTGCTGGTACCCGATCCCGGCTACCCCATTTTTGAGCTGGGGCCGTACCTGTGCGGGGGAAAATGTGTCCACTACCCACTGCTGGCGGAAAACGGCTATCTGCCTGACCTGGAGCATTTTGACGAGGATCTGGCGGAAAAGGCCCGGTTTATGGTGGTGTCCTATCCCGCAAATCCTCTGGGCGTGACGGCGCCTGACGAGTTCTATCCCCGGCTGATCGCCTTTGCCAAGACTCACAATATCCTCATCATCCATGACAATGCCTATTCCGACATCATTTTCGATGGGCGGGCGGGCAAGTCCTTCCTGGCCTTTGAAGGTTCCAAAGAGGTAGGGGTGGAATTCAATTCCCTGTCCAAAACCTATAACCTCACCGGGGCCCGCATTTCTTTTGTGGTGGGCAGCAAGGAGGTGATAGGGGCCTTTAAATGCCTGCGCTCCCAAATTGATTATGGCATTTTTCTTCCGGTGCAGGCAGCTGCGGTCGCCGCCCTCAACGGCCCCCAAGACAGCGTAGCCCGTAACAGGGAGGAGTACCAGGCCCGACGGGACGCTCTGTGCGGCGGGCTGCGCTCTATTGGCTGGGACGTGCCAGACAGTGAGGGGAGTATGTTTGTATGGGCCCCGGTGCCAGAGGGGTTTGACAATTCCGTGGATTTCTGCTTTGAGCTGTTGGAGCGCACTGGGCTGCTGTGCACCCCAGGTTCCGCGTTTGGGCCGCTGGGGGAGGGGCACGTGCGGTTTGCCCTGGTACGGCCCGTCCCGATGATGGATGAGATTGTGTCTGCGGTGAAAGCCAGCGGCATTTTAGGAGGCTGCTTATGAGCACCCGGGCAGGGAAACGCCGGCAGGGCGGAGTTACGAAGGAGAAGCTAATTCTGGCGCTCATTCTCATTGCGGTGATGGTTGCGCTGACCGCCGTGGGACTGTACTTAAAGGGATCGCTGTCGCTGGACAACCTTCTTGTGGAGCTGGGGCTGAAAGAGCCTGCGGTGGTCACAATCGACATTGGGGATATCCCGGAGTACTCCGGGGAACCATACGTGGTGCTTCAGGACAACTGGCCGGACTTCGGCGGGTCGGATTTGACCACCGAGCCCTTTGAAACCTATAGCGAGTTGGACAGCCTGGGCCGGTGCGGCGTAGCCTACGCCAATATCTGCCTGGAGATCATGCCCACCGAGGAGCGTGGAGATATCGGACAGGTGAAGCCCTCCGGCTGGCAGACGGCGAAGTATGACTGCGTGGAGGGCAAGTATCTGTACAACCGCTGCCACCTCATTGGCTACCAGCTGGCGGGAGAGAACGCGAATAAGTTGAATCTGATCACTGGTACCCGGTATATGAATGTGGACGGGATGCTGCCCTTTGAGAACATGGTGGACAGCTACGTGGAGGAGACGGAGAACCACGTGCTATACCGGGTAACCCCTATTTTTGAAGGGCAGAACCTGGTGGCCAGCGGCGTGCAGATGGAGGCTTTTTCCGTGGAGGATGAAGGGGAAGGGATTTGCTTCAACGTCTATGTTTACAATGTCCAGCCTGGAGTGAGTATCGACTACGCCACTGGAGACAGCTGGGAAAACTAAATGAGATTACGAGAAAAGCCCGCTCCAAATGGAGCGGGCTTTTTCGGGGATTCACGGAAAATACAGGGGTTAACCAGGGAAGAACACACCCCAGGCCAGGAAGCCCAGAATTGCGACGATGCCCGTAAAGATCAGGACGGTCACCAGGTAGCCCATGATATCCTTGGCCTTCAGACCTGCAACACCAAGAGCGGGCAGGGCCCAGAAGGGCTGGATCATGTTGGTCCACTGGTCGCCCCAGGCGATAGCCATGGCTGCGCGACCGGCCTCCACGCCCACGTTCAAAGAGCCGGGCATGACGATGGGGCCCTGGACAGCCCACTGACCGCCACCAGAGGGGACGAAGAAGTTGACGATACCGGCGGACAGGAAGGTGAGCATGGGGAAGGTCACGGGGTCGGAAATGTTGACAAAGAAGTCGGAGATGATACCAGCCAGACACACGCCGCCGGCATTCTTAACGGTCATCAGACCCATGATGCCGGCGTAGAACGGGAACTGGAGCAGGATGCCCGCAGCGCCGCCGGCGGCGTCGCCGATGGCGTCCACATACTTGCGCAGGTTGCCGTGGGCCAGGATGCCCAGGAACAGGAAGATGCAGTTCACGATGTTCAGATCGAGGTTGAAGCCCTTCTGGATGAAGTAGTACACAATATAGACGAAGCCCATGACGCACACGATGGCCCACAGGATCTTGCTGTGCTCGATCTTCTCAGCGGGGGTCTCGACCTTGTACTCGCGTTCTTTCTCGTCCACCAGCAGGTTGGGATCAACGGTGATGGTGTGCTCCCTGTCGGGGTGCATGGCGTAGTTGACGAAGGGCATGGCGATCAGGATGATCAGGCACATAACCAGGTTCATGGGGTGGAAAATGGTCTCGGCGGTGGTGGCGTGGAACTCCTGGATCACGGCACCGGCGGCGTCCTTAATCACGTAGCCGTCCTTGCCGCCCAAGGCCAAGGGAATGGAGCCGGACAGGCCGGCGTGCCAGATCACGAAGCCAGAGTAGGCGGAGGCAATGAGCAAGGGATAGTCTACGTCGCGCACGCGCTTGGCGATCTCCTTGGCCAGCAGAGCACCCACGATGAGGCCGAAGCCCCAGTTCAGCCAGCAGCAGATGGTGGACACCATAGTGGTAACCACGATGGCGCTCATCCTGTTCTTGGCCAAACCAGCAATGGAGCCCAAGATCTTCTTGCAGATCTTGGCGGAGGCCAGGGCGGAGCCCAACACCAGCACCAAGGCCATCTGCATGGAGAATGCCAGCAGGTTCCACATACCGAGCTTGGTATCGCCCTGGCCTCCCCAAGCCCAGATCATATCAATTGGACCCATTCCGGTGCCGATCATAGCGGCGATGAACACCACAATGGTCAGGATGATGGCGAACAGGAACGGATCCGGTAGCCAGCGGTTCATGACCCGCACGCAACCATTGGTAAACTTTTTGAACATGAAAATTTACCCCTCTCTTTCTTCAAAAATGAGTAGCTGGAACCGTGAATCTCAACGGCGACATTATAGCCTTTTATTCATAGTTTGTCAATATTTTTACAACGAAATTTATAAATATATCTCCTTTTCAAGGGACTGAAATATACAAAACACCAGAATAATCGCCAAAAAATAGCAATCTCCTAGTTTTCCGGACATTGCAGTCCGGAAAACTAGGAGAATGGCATCTGTATTTATTTGTCGAAAGCCGGGTTGGTAAAATAGACGTTTTTCTGCTCCATCCGATCCTTGGCAAGGGCGATCGCTTCGCCGAAGTTAGCAATTTAAGTAAGAGCCACAGAACCCTTGCAAATGCTGGGTTCCGTGGCTTTTTCTGTGTGGGGAAAATAGGGGAGACAAGCCCTCATTTGAAGAATCTGGATGTGACCGAAGTACTATCAGGCAACTCGATTTAATTGGCAGACTTTGTCGATAAATGCTTTCATGTCTTCCACATAAGAATATGGCGCATACTCCGAATAGATTTCCGGCGAGTCCAAAATAACGATCTGGACCCCTTCAGCCCGCAGAGCCTCCAGAGTCCCTGGCAGGCATCTGGCCTCATTGGGCGTCTTGCAGAGATATGCCAAACTGCCGGGCTTATCGAAAATCTTCGCCACAATGTAAATTTTCTTATCACACATTCAAATCGCCTCCAATTCGCGTAGCCGGGCTAAAAAATCTTGTTCTGTACGGATGATTCCAGCAGAATATTCTTGATATAGCGTTCTTCCAATTTCCGGAGTTTTATACTTATAGACATACTGATGACTCCATACATCGAAAGCATAATCTTTTCCGCACCAAAGCTGTACTTCGATGGGATAGGTCAAGTTACTCTTTGATAATACAAATGGACTGCCCGGTAGTCGTCATCAACTTTTTTCCGCTGCGCAAATCTACTACACGAAAATGGCTTGGATATTTCTCCGGATAATCATGGACCTTTTAAATACTTTTTTTGCTGATATCTTACGCCCAACACAAATTTTTATCTGAAATAAAGGAGAGTCGCAACAAGCGGTTCTCCTTTTATTTGGTGAAAATCTCAGTACAGGTTTGGACTTTGTCGAATTTTGGGTATCGAGGTCGCCGAAGTTATTAATTTAAGTAAGAGGCGAGAACCCGTTGCGGCGCAAGGGGTTCATGGGGACTCAATCATCCAAAAGCTCTGCCAGTGGGATCGGCTCCGGCGCCCGGAAAACCTTTCGGACGTGGCGGGAGTCTTCCTCCCCCAACACACCGAAAAACAGAGAGTCGATCGCCGCAACATCTTGTTCGTCCAGTGCGTGCAGCGCGTCGCTCAGCTCTGTCAGCAGGCCGTACCCCTCGGGCAGGTCCGAGGGCTGGACAGGCCGGGTCCAGTCGATGACCCGCCAACCGGAAGTGAGGTCATAGTACCGGTAGCTCAGGTCCATGCACTCCAGACAATCGTT
>CAJTVM010000068.1 GCA_910579595.1 uncultured Oscillospiraceae bacterium | reverse complement strand
CGGCTACCGCCCCGCCCAGGCCATGGTGTACTGCGGCGTGTACACCGAGGACGGCAGCAAGTACCCCGACCTGCGGGACGCGCTGGAAAAGCTCCAGCTTAACGATGCGGCGCTGTCCTTTGAGCCGGAGTCGTCCATCGCCCTGGGGTTCGGATTTCGCTGCGGCTTTTTGGGAATGCTCCATATGGAGATCATCCAGGAGCGGCTGGAACGGGAGTTTGATCTGGATCTGATCACCACATTACCCTCCGTTATATATGAGGTCACAAAAACTGATGGTACTGTGGTGCGGGTGGACAATCCTCACAACTATCCTGATCCCGGCGCCATCAAGGAGGCTACCGAGCCATACGCCAGCGTGTCCATCATCACCCCGCCGGATTACGTGGGCAACATCATGCCCCTGTGCCAGGATCGCCGGGGGGAGTACAAGGATATGCAGTATCTGGACACGCACCTGGTGGAGATCCGCTATCTCATGCCCCTCAACGAGATCATTTACGACTTTTTCGATACGCTGAAGGCCAAGACAAGGGGCTATGCCTCCTTGGACTACGAGCTGGACGAGTACCGCCCGTCGGATCTGGTGAAGGTGGATCTGCTGCTCAACGGCGACCAGGTGGACGCCCTATCCTTTATCGCCCACCGGGAAAAGGCGTACAAGCGTGCGCGGCGGATTTGCGAAAAGCTGAAGGAGAACATCCCCCGCCAGATGTTCGAGGTGCCCATCCAGGCGGCCATCGGCGGCAAGGTCATCGCCCGGGAGACGCTGAAGGCCCTGCGCAAGGACGTGCTGGCCAAGTGCTACGGCGGCGACATCACCCGGAAGAAGAAGCTTCTGGAGAAGCAGAAGGAGGGCAAGAAGAAGATGCGCAGCCTTGGCACGGTGCAGATGCCCACCGAGGCGTTCATGGCGGTCTTGAAAATTGATGACGAAGGATGAGGGCGCATCGCCTTCTTGCCCTCTGCCCCGCCAGGGGCGGGGCTGGCGCGAATACGCCGTAAATCCGCAGCCGCGCAGCGGCGGAGGATTTGCGCAGGGCGGGATTCACTCCCGCCCGAGCATAAAAAACCAATGGGGTCCCCGCATGGCGCAAGCCATGTGGGGCGGGCAAGAAGATGCGCAGCCTTGGCACGGTACAGATGCCCACCGAGGCGTTCATGGCGGTCTTGAAAATTGATGACGAGGGGTAATCAAAAGCCCTCGCGATAAAAAGGAGTAATGATATGGCAAACGTTGACGCCGTACAATATTATCAGGCGGCCCTGAAGCAGGGCCAGCGGGAGTACCGGAACTGCGTCCACCGTGGGCACTACCCCTATATCCAGTCCCTCCAGCAGGTCCGGCAGGCTCCCCTGTCCCAGATCGCCTTGGGGGCTATGGAGATCCCCATCTACCTCATTGTAGGATCCACCCAGGATGCCCGGTGCAATTCCTTCTCCCCCGGCTTCTATCCCCTGCTGGGGACAGATAGCGAGTTTGCCCTGAAATGGATCAACCTGTGCACCGCCCAGCTCACCGAGGGCATCCACGATCCCATCAAGTGCTATGAATACCTGGGCCGCTTCTACGTGGAGGAGGGCAACAAACGGGTCAGTGTGCTCAAATCCCTGGGCTCGGCGACCATCCGGGCCGAGGTGATCCGGCTGATGCCGGAGGCGTCGGACGATATCACCGTCAAAATCTATATGGAGTTCCTGGACTTCTACCGCCACACCAAGTGCTGGGGTGTCCATTTCAGCGATCTGGGCTGCTATGCCGCCCTCCAGGCCGCCTTGGGCTATGCCAAGGATGAGGAGTGGCCGGAGGACTTCCAGCGTAAGTTCAAGCGTCATTACTTCTCTTTCCGGAACAGCTTCTACCGCCTGGGTGGGGCGGAGCTGGGCTTGACCACCGGGGACGCGCTGCTGCGCTGGCTGAGCTTCCACTCCGGGGCGGAATTTTTATCCATGGAGGCGGAGGACTACCGCCAGACCCTGTCCGCCGTATGGAAGGAGCTGTGCGTCTACACGGAAGACCAGCCCATTGCCGTCAGCCTGGCCCCCGCCAAGGAGGAGAAAAAACCCGCCGGGGCGGCGCTGCTGTCTTTTGCCAAAAAGAAACTGCGCTGCGCTTTCCTGTTCCAGAATAATACGCAGACCAGTGCCTGGACCGCCGCCCATGACAAGGGCCGCATCCACCTGGAGGAAGTGCTGGGGGACAGTGTGAAAACCCTGTGCTACTACGACGTGGAGCCTGCCGAGGCGGACAGCCTGCTGGAGCAGGCCGTGGCCGAGGGGGCGGAGTTGGTGTTCACCACCTCCGTCAGCTTCATGGACGCGGCGCTGCGGGTGGCGGTGAAGTACCCCAAGGTGCGGTTTATGAATTGCTCCATCGACCAACCCTACGTCAATGTAAAGGCATATTACTTCCGGGTGTATGAGGCCAAATTCATCACCGGGGCCATCGCCGGGGCGCTGAGCAAGACTGGGCGCGTGGGCTATGTGGGCAGCTACCCCATTATGGGCGTGCCTGCCAGCATCAACGCTTTCGCGCTGGGCGCGGCGCTCACCAATCCGGACATCCGCATCGATCTGCGTTGGCACTGCCTGCCAGGAGACTGTATGGAGGAGTTCCGCAGGCAGGGCATTACCCTGCTCAGCGACAGGGACTATATCGCCGAGCACCCCCAGGGTGCCCAGGGACTGTCCCGGCTGGGGCCGGACGGCAAGCCGAAGCTGCTGGCCTCCCCCACCTGGCTGTGGGGGGAGTTCTACGTGCGCATTGTCCGGGAGCTGCTTCAGGATCCCCGGCGGGTTCCGCTGGCGGGGGACAGTGACAAGGCCATCAACTACTGGTGGGGGATGAACAGCGGCGTGGTGGATCTGGAGCTTAGTCCCGATCTGTCCGAGGGAACCCGGGAGCTGGCCCGGATTCTGCAAACCGGCATCCAGTCCGGGGTGATTCAGCCCTTCCAGCGCCATATTGTCACCCAGGACGGCCGGGTGGTCAACGATGGCGCCCAGAGCTTGAGCATGGAAGAAATTTTAAAAATGGACTGGCTGTGCGATCGGGTGGACGGCTGTCTGCCCGCCTACGAGGACGTGCTCCCCGTGGCCCAGCCCACCGTCCGCCGCCTGGGGATCAACCGTAAGCTGATCCCACCTGAGGAGGCGAGCGTTTGAAGCTGCTGGTTATTGCGGATGACGCGGATGCCGGCCTTTGGGATCATTTTTCCAAAGATAAGCTGGCCGGGGTGGACGCCATCCTGTCCTGTGGGGATCTGCCGGCGGATTATCTCACATTTTTGGTTACCATGGGCAATATCCCCGTGTTTTACGTCCACGGCAACCACGATACCACCTATGAGTACAAGCCGCCGGAGGGCTGTGACTGCATCGACGGGGAGGTTGTCACCTTCAAGGGCTACCGCATTTTGGGGCTTGGCGGGTGTTTCCAATACAACAAAGGCGCCCACCAGTACACGGAACCGGCCATGCGCCGGCGCATTGCCAAGGTGCGCTCCGCCCTGCGCCGGGGCGGGATGGACATCCTGGTGACCCACGCCCCCGCCCAGGGTCTGGGGGACATCGACGACCTGTGCCACCGGGGCTTTGCCTGCTTCCGGGAGCTGCTGGATCGTTACCACCCACTGTACCACTGCTATGGGCACGTCCATTTGCAGTATGTCCCCACCCAGCCCCGGCTGCGGCAGTACAACGAGACCACTGTGGTCAACGCCTCGGGAAAGTACCTCATCGAGCTGCCGGATAGGCCTGAGGAACCAAGAAAGTGGTGGCAGCGCAAACACTGAAGGAAGGCCCCATGGGGATACCTTTACCACGGATCCGCCATCGCCGGGATCGGCGCGCTGGAGGCGTTTTATGGCGGGACATCCGGATTCTGTAATGCATCTCCAAAACCCCTGCCATCCTGCCCCTGGCCGGCAGGGAAAGGCTGTATTACACTGCGGACGCAGCAGCCCCGGTCAGGGCGGAATACATCCCCGACGTATATCAGGCGCTTGTACGGTGTGAAGCGCTGGGAACACTGGAGGTGCGGCGGTACAGGGAGCAGACGCCGGAGCGTCAGCGGGAGTTGGTGGAGCTGATGGACGAGGCGATCCGCAGGGAAAACTTCTGCCCCGGCGATCCGGCCCGGGCGGCATTCCTGCAAAAGTACTTCGGCGCGGCCTGGGAAACGGCCCGGAAGGATGTCAGGACATAAGAGAAACCTGGGGGAGCATCGGATGCTTCCCCAGGTTTTATTTTGATATTAGGCTTGCGAAGGAACTTACCGTTCGCCCCGCTTGACCGCCTCGGCGGACTCCTTCTGGATATCCGGGAAGTTGGACAGCATAGGTTCCACGTCCTTTTTACGCAGCTTACGGTCGATGTAATTCCTGGTGATCTTCACCACGATGGGGGAGAGCGCCAGCACGCCGATGAGGTTGGGCAGCATCATCATGCCGTTGAGGGTGTCGGCGATGTCCCAGGCCAGGTTTTCCCCCATCACCGCGCCGCCGAAGGTGGCCAGCACGAAAATGACCTTATAAACGCGGGTGAGCTTCTCGCCGAACAGGAATTCGCAGGCCTTGCTGCCGTAGTGGCTCCAGCCCAAGCAGGTGGAAAAGGCGAACAGTACGATGGAAATGGCCACAAATGCCGCGCCGGCAAAGCCAAAATGCATGGAAAACACAGTGCTCACCATGTTGGAATTGGACAGCGCGACCGCGTTGTACTCAGTGGCGGCAATCCCGGTTTCCAAGTCCACCAGCCCGGAGGACAGCACAGAGAAAGCAGTGAGGGTGCATACGATGATGGTGTCGGCAAACACCTCAAAGATGCCCCACATACCCTGGCGGGCAGGCTCCTTCACGTTGGAGCTGGAGTTGGCCATGACGGAGGATCCCAGGCCCGCCTCGTTGGAGAACACGCCCCGCTTCATACCCTGCTCAATGGCCAGCTTCATCACAGTGCCTGCCGTGCCGCCGGCGGCGGCCTCCAGGGAGAAGGCGCGGGTAAAGATGGAGACGAACACCGGGCCAACCATGGAGATGTTGGAGCAGAAGATGAACAGGGATCCGATGATGTACAGGATGACCATAAAGGGCACGATTTTTTCCGTGACGGAGGCGATGCGCTTCAGCCCCCCCAGCACCACCAGGCCGGTGAGGATCACGACGGCAATACCGGTGGCCCAAGTGGGGATGCCGAAGGCGGTATACATATTGCCGGAGATGGAGTTGATCTGGGTCATGTTGCCGATGCCGAAGGAGGCCAGGAAGCAGAACACGGAGAACAGCACGGCCAGCACCATCCCCAAAGTCTTGCAGCCCTTTTTGGCGCCCAGGCCATCCCGGAGGTAGTACATCGCTCCGCCGGACCATTCCCCGGTGGAATTCTTCCGGCGGTAGAAAATGCCCAGTACATTCTCCGCATAGGCGGTCATCATCCCGAAGAAGGCGATAAGCCACATCCAGAACACCGCGCCGGGGCCACCCACCATGATGGCCCCCGCCACGCCCACAATATTGCCGGTGCCCACGGTAGCCGCCAGGGCGGTGCACAGGGACTGGAACTGGGAGATGGATTTATCCTGGGTGTGGCTCACCACATCCTTGTGGAAAAGTGCGCCGATGGTTTCCTTCATCCAATGGCCGATGTGGCTGATTTGGAAAAAATTAGTCCGGCAAGTCATAAAAATGCCCACAAAGGCCAGCAGGATCAGGGCGGGCCAGCCCCAGAAAATGCCGTTGAGGAAGCTGTTGACGTCCTCAACAACCTCGAGCGCCCGATCCACGGGGCCGGACTCAAACCGCTGCTGGGCCGCCAGCGCCATGACGGGGGCTTTCGCCAGGATTTCAGACACGGGAATCGCCTCTTTTCTCTTTTCTTGCCTGCCAGTATATAACAGAGAAAGCGAAAATGCAAGAAAAATCAGGGTGTTTTCATTTTGGAAGTGATATTTTCCAGAAAAACGCTAAATTACAGGGGGTACCCCAAAGCTTTTTGTAAGAAAAATGCAAGAAAATACAGAAAGCCCTTCATTTTTCTGTTAAACAGGTACTTGCGCGCCGCCCCGGACGGTACTTGTAAAAAAGCGCAGCAGTATGGTATAATATCAAAATCGCAGAGCGCTGCCCCGTGCGTCCCGGGCGGGGTGGCTGTCCCATCTTAGTGAAGAAGGAAGTGGAACATAAAAATGGCGGACGAGAAAAACGGCGGCCTGCTGTCCGGCGGGCAGGAACAGGACGCCATGATGGTATACATCAACCCCGAGGTGATCCAGAGTCTGGCGGACGTATCGGCCCGAAAGGAGCAGAGCTTCCGGGAGCTGCTGGAGGCCGCCGAGGAGGGGGATCTGGATGCCCAATACAAGGTGGCCATGAACTACTGCAACGGTACCGGCGGCGCCCCCCGAGACGGGGAGCTGGCTTTCCGCTGGTTTACCCGGGCGGCGGAGGGGGATCACATCTCCGCCCAGTACGGCCTGGGGCTGTGCTACCTGCGGGCCATCGGCACGGAAAAGGATCCGGAAAAGGGGGTGCAGCAGCTCACCCTGGCGGCGGAGCAGGGCTATCCCCCTGCCCAGTGTGAATTGGGGCTGTGCTACGAGATCGGCATCGGCGTGGATATGGATAAGCTCCGGGCGGCGGAGCTGTACCGGGAGGCGGGGGAGCAGGACTACCCCCCCGCCCAGTGCAACCTGGGCTTTTTCTTCTACCGGGGCATCGGGGTGGAGCAGGATTACGGGGAGGCGGTGAGCTGGTTTGCCAAGGCCGCGCAGCAGGAGCACCCCCGGGCCCAGACCCTTTTGGGCGAGTGCTTCGAGTCCGGCCTCGGGGTGGAAAAGGACGAGGAAAAGGCGGTGCAGCTCTACCGCGCCGCCCACGAGCAGGATTATGATGCGGGTACCTGTGCCCTGGGCGTGTGTTATGACCGGGGCATCGGCGTGGAAAAGGACGAGAAAAAAGCGGCGGAGCTGTACCGCAAATGTGCCGGCCAGGGCCACACCAAGGGGATGTTCCTGCTGGCCCAGTGCTATGAGTACGGCAACGGCGTGGAGCGGGATGAGGCCAAGGCGGTGGAGCTGTACGCCCAGGCCAGCGAGGGGGAGGACGAATATCCCCCCGCCATCTGCGCCCTGGGGCTGTGCTACGAGCTGGGAACCGGTGTGGAAAAGGACGAGAAAAAAGCGGTAGAGCTGTACCGGCGGTCGGCGGAGCGGGGCTATGTGCCCGCCCAGTGCAACCTGGGGTTCTGCTACTACCGGGGCATTGGCGCCGAGGTGGACGACAAGGAGGCCGTCAAGTGGTTCACCGAGGCGGCGGAGGAGGGCTACCCCCGGGCCTTGGGCCTGCTGGGGGACTGCTACGACTTCGGCTATGGCGTAGAGCCGGATCCGGACAAGGCGCTGCGGCTGTACCAGGCCGCCAGCGAGGGGGGGTATCCCCCCAGCACCTGCGCCCTGGGGCTGTGCTATGAGCTGGGCCGTGGGGTGGAGCAGGATCTGAGCCGGGCCGTCGAGCTGTACCGGCAGGCCGCCGAGGCCGGGGACGCCCGGGCGCAGTGCAATCTGGGCTACTGCTGCTACCGGGGCATCGGCGTGGAGGAGGACAACGATGAGGCCGTCCTCTGGTTCAACAAGGCCGCGCAGCAGGGCAATGCCCGGGCACTGTTCCTGCTGGGGCAGTGCTATGAGGGCGGTTACGGTGTGGAAAGGGATATCGATCAGGCCGTTGGCCTGTATGTCCAGGCCGATGAGAAGGGACACCCCGCCGGGACCTGTGCTTTGGGGCTGTGCTATGAGCTGGGCCTGGGGGTGGAGATGGACAAGAAAAAGGCGGTGGAGCTTTACATAAAATCCGCCGAGGCCGGGGAGGCCCGCGCCCAGTGCAACCTGGGCTTCTGCTACTACCAGGGCATCGGCGTTGAAATGGATGACAAGGAGGCCGTCAAATGGTTTGCCAAGGCGGCGGAGCAGGGCAGCGCCCGGGCCCAGCAGCTGCTGGGCGAGTGCTACGACAACGGCTACGGCGTGGAGCAGGACGAGGCCCGTGCCTTTGAGCTGTTCCGCCAGTCCCACGAGGCGGGCTATCCCGCCGGGACCTGCTCCCTGGGGCTGTGCTACGAGCTGGGCAGCGGCGTGGAGCAGGATCTGAAAAAAGCGGTGGAGCTGTACCGCCAAGCCGCAGAGGCGGGCTATGTCCGCGCCCAGTGCAATCTGGGCTTCTGCTACTACCGGGCCATTGGCGTGGCGGAGGACGACGCACAGGCGGTCAAATGGTTCACCAGAGCCGCCGAGGCGGGCCAGCCCCGGGCCCAACAGCTGCTGGGCGAATGCTACGAGAACGGCAGCGGCGTGGAGCGGGATCAGAAAAAGGCGGTGGAATACTACCGGAAGTCCCACGAGCAGCACTATGCCGCGGGCACCTGCGCTCTGGGGGTGTGCTATGAGTTCGGCAAGGGCGTGGCGGCGGACAAGGCCCGTGCCGCGCAGCTCTACCGGGAGGCCGCGGGACAGGGCAGCGCCTGGGCCCAGTGCAACTACGGTTACTGCCTCTACCAGGGCATCGGTGTGGAAATGGATGACGGGGAGGCCGTCAAGTGGTTCCGCCAGGCGGCGGGACAGGGCAGCGCCCGGGCCCACTTCCTGCTGGGCGAGTGCTATGAATACGGCTACGGTGTGGAGGAGGATATGGATGAGGCCGTCCGGCTGTACCGGATTGCCCACGAGGGGGGCTATGCCGCCGGAACCTGCTCCCTGGGACTGTGCTACGAACTGGGCGAAGGGGTAGAGGAGGACAAAGACAAGGCCCGGGAGTTTTATTTGGAAGCCGCCCAGCGGGGCAACGCCCGCGCCCAGTGCAACCTGGGGTTTTTCTACTACCACGGCATCACCGTGGACGAGGATTATGCATCGGCGGCACAGTGGTTTGCCAAGTCCGCCGGTCAGGGCCACCACCGGGCGGAGTATTTGCTGGGCGAGTGCTACGAAACCGGCCGGGGCGTGGAGAAAAACCCGGAAAAGGCGGTGGAGCTGTACACCCGCGCCAGCGAGGGCGGGCATTTGGATGGGATCTGCTCCTTGGGGGAATGCTATGCTTCCGGGACGGGGGCGCCCAGGGACGAGGGGCGTGCCGCGCAGCTTTACCAGCGCGCCGCCGACAAGGGCAGCGCCCGGGGAATGTACCTGCTGGGACAGTGCTGCGAGATGGGCCGGGGCGTGGAACGGGATCCCGCTAAGGCCCAGGCGCTCTACCAGAAGGCGGCGGATAAGGGGCACAAAAAGGCCAAGGAGGCCCTTGAGCTGATGCCGGCCTCCAGGGCCGTCCAGCGGCCCGCGCCGCCCAAGCCCGCGCAAAAAAAAGAGAAGAAGGGCTGGTGGCCCTTCGGCAGGAAGTAAAAGAAATCCCCCGGCTTGCGCCGGGGGATTTCTCTGCCCGGCCAAACGGTGAATTGAGGTTGTGAATACAGGTTCTGAGAGCATTGAAAATCCGCAGGGCGGAGTGAATCCACCCTGCGGAAATTTTCCGCTTTGCTGCGAATTTGCGGCGCAAGCGCCGTCCCCGCTGCGCGGGCGCCTGACGGGGCGTCAGCCCAGCAGCAGCTTATCATCCGCCTCGTCGGAACCGGTGGCCTGCCCGAACTTGGCCAGCAGCTGCTCTACGGTGAGCTTTTTCTTATCCTCCCCGGAGATGTCCAGGGCTACGTTCCCTTCGTACATCATGATCAGCCGGTTGCCGTGGACAATAGCGTCCTTCATATTGTGGGTGATCATCAGGGTGGTGAGGCGATCCTTCTGCACGATGCGCTCGGTGGCGTCCAGCACTTTGGCCGCCGTTTTGGGGTCCAGGGCGGCGGTGTGCTCGTCCAGCAGCAGCAGCTGGGGCTTCTGCAGCGTGGCCATCAGCAGGGTCAGCGCCTGGCGCTGGCCACCGGACAGCAGGCCCACCTTGGACGTGAGCCGGTCTTCCAGCCCCAGATCCAGGATTTTCAGCAGCTCCCGGTAGTGATCCCGTTCGTCCTTGGTGATGCCGGCGCGCAGGGTGCGGCGCCTGCCCCGGCGGGCGGCCAGGGCCATATTTTCCTCAATCTGCATGGTGGCGGCGGTGCCCATCATGGGATCCTGGAACACCCGGCCGATGTGTTTTGCCCGTTTGTGCTCCGGCAGGTGGGTGACGTCCGTGCCGCCGATGGAGATAGAGCCGGCGTCCACCGGCCACACCCCCGCCACCGCGTTGAGCAAGGTGGATTTGCCCGCGCCGTTTCCGCCGATGACGGTGACGAAATCGCCGTCGTCCAGGTGGAGGGACACCCCCCGCAGCGCCGTCTTTTCGTTGACCGTGCCGGGGTTGAAGGTTTTGCAGATGTTTTTTACGTCAAGCATTGGCCTGTCCCCCTTTCTGCGCAGGCATGACTTTTTTGGCGAAATACCGGCCCTTCCAGTAGGGCACCGCCAGGAACACGGCCACCACCAGGGCGGTGAGCAGCTTCAGATCGTCGGTGGACAGCCCCAGCCGGAGCACCACCTGAATGACCACGTAGTAGATCACCGCGCCGATGGCGCAGGCCAGCAGCTTCAGCGCGAAGTTTCGGAATACCTTGGAGAACAGCACCTCGCCGATGATGACGGCGGCCAGGCCGATGACGATGGCGCCCCGGCCCATGTTCACGTCGGAAAAGCCCTGGTACTGGGCCAGCAGCGCCCCGGACAGGGCTACCAGCCCGTTGGACACCATCAGTCCCAGCACCTTGCACCGGTTGGTGTTGATGCCCTGGGCCCGGGCCATATTGCCGTTGGCGCCCGTGGCCCGCAATGAGCAGCCCAGCTCGGTGCCGAAGAACCAGTACAGCAGGGCGATCACCAACGCCACAAAGATGGCCAGCGGGATCAGGGGGTTGTTCAGGGCCGCGCTGCGCACGTAGCGGGCGGACACCAGCAGATGATATTTGTCCACGCTGACGGGCAGGTTGGACTTGCCTGTGTCGGTTCCCCAGCCCATGATCCGCAGATTGACGGAGTACAGGGCCAGCTGGGTCAAAATGCCGGACAGGATGGCGGGTATGCCGCACGCCGTATGGAGCAGGCCCGTAACCAGCCCCGCCAGCAAGCCTGCCAGCACCGCGCACAGCATGGCAATCCACACGGGCACGCCGTTGATGGTGAGCAGGACGCACACCGCAGCCCCTGTGCCGATGGAGCCGTCTACCGTCAGATCGGCAATGTCCAGAATCTTGTAGGTGATATACACGCCGATGGCCATGATGCCCCAGGCCAGACCCTGGGCGGTGGCCCCCGGCATGGAGTTGAGCAGCGAAATCAGGAATGTCATGTGAAGATTCCCCCGGTTTCAATCAAAATTCATGTTTGACGCAAAAATCAGGAAAGGCCGGGAAAAGGCGGGAAGGGGAAGCTCCCTTTCCCGCCTCAACCCAGCTTGGAAATTGAGTGGGTTCAGCCCTCGATGGCCTCATAGCCTTCGGGGATGTCTACGTTCAGCGTCTCGCAGTTGGCGGCGTTGTACTTTTTGACCACCTCGGGGGCGGATTTCACGGCCATGGTGGAGATGTCCGCGCCGTTGACCAGGATATCGTAGGCCATCTCGCCGGCGATGTGGCCGATGTCGTAGTAGCTGATGGTCAGGGTGGCCACGCCGCAGCCCTTGCAGATACCTTCCTCACCGGCGATGACGGGCACACCCGCAGGCAGCACCACGTTGGCAATAGCCTCGGTGTTCTTGGCGGCAGTGTTGTCGGTGGGGACGTAGATCACTTCGCTGTTGTCGCAGGCGGTCTGGGTGACGGAGGCCACGTCGTTGGTATCGGTGAAGGCGTAGCGGCTGACCTCATAGCCCATGTCCTTGAGATAGCCCTCGATCACGTCGCACTGGTAGACGGAGTTGGGTTCGCCGGAGCAGTAGAGCAGACCCACCTTCTGGGCGTCGGGGAACAGCTCGTGGAGCATATTGGCCTGCTCGTCCAGAGGGGCCAGGTCGGAGGTGCCGGAGATGTTGCCGCCCACGGTGCCGTTCCAGTTGTCAATCTCCAGGGCGGTGGCGTAGTCGGTGACGGAGGTGCCCAGGATGGGGACGTCCGCCGTGGCGGAGTGGGCCGCCTGAAGGGATCCGGTGGCGTTGGCCAGGATCAGATCCACGTTCTCCGCCAGAAAGCCGTTAATGATGGTGGGGCAGTTGGCGGTGTCGCCGGAGGCGTTGCCCTCGGTGAATTTCACATTGGCCTCGCCCAGTTTTTCCACCAGCGCGTCCTTAAAGCCCTGGGTGGCGGCGTCCAGCGCGGGATGCTGATCCTGCTGACAGATGCCGATGAGATAGGTTTGGCCATCGCCGGTGGGTTCGGCGGGCTGGGTTTCCGCGGCGCCGCCGTTGGACGGGGCGGAGCTCTGGGCATCGCCGCCGGAGCAGGCGCCCAGGGACAGGATCATGGCCAGCGACAGGAACAGCGCGGCCAGCTTGAACAGGCTTTTCATTCTGAATTCCTCCAATTTGTGTGTACATCTGAATCGCTTTATTGCTTTGTGCCGTCAAAGCGCCGCGGCAAAAAGGCTAGCCTGCCGGCTCACGGCTGTCAGTATACTGCTTTAACGCGTTGATGTCAAGAAAAAATCGAACTGCGGCCCGTATTTTCGTCTCTTTTGTCATACCGCGCCGTTTTCCGGCGGAATTTCCCCCTTCTTTTGGCGATTTTTTAGTGCTTTGCGGGGAATTTGCCCTTGACGGGCAGGCTGTGCTATGTTATAATTCAACATTGCGTTGGTATATGGAAAGGGGGTCTGTCCGATGCCGGAGGAACTGGCAAACGCGGCGAAGGTCGTGGGTGTCAAACAGGTTCGGCGGGCGTTGGCCGCAGGCCGCGTGAAGCGGCTCTATCTGGCCCGGGACGCCGATCCCCACCTTACCCAGCCCTTGGAAGAACAGGCCCGGGAGCAGGGTATAGAGGCCGTCTGGTTCGGTTCCATGAAGGAGCTGGGCCGGGACTGCGGAATCGCCGTAGGGGCCGCCGTGGCTGCCGCCATTTGATGACGCGCTAAAATTTTTCGGTTTTGACGAATAATCCCCGGATGGTTCGTTAAAATATATATTTATTGAAAGGAGGAAAATCATGCCTACTTTTAACCAACTGGTCCGCAAGGGCCGCGAGAAGAGCACCTACAAGTCCAACTCTCCCGCCATGCAGCACGGTCTGAACACCCTGAAGAACAAGGAGACCGACCTGCCCTCTCCCCAGAAGCGGGGCGTGTGCACCGCCGTTCGTACTTCCACCCCGAAGAAGCCGAACTCCGCGCTGCGTAAGATCGCCCGTGTGCGCCTGACCAACGGCTACGAGGTCACCGCCTATATCCCCGGCGTGGGCCACAACCTGCAGGAGCACTCTGTGGTCATGATCCGCGGCGGCCGTGTCAAGGATCTGCCCGGCGTCCGTTACCACATCATCCGCGGCACCCTGGACACTCAGGGCGTCAACGGCCGTATGCAGGCCCGCTCCAAGTACGGCGCCAAGCGGCCCAAGGCCAAGAAGAAGTAATTACTTCTTCATCCAACAACGAGTTTTGCGCACGCGCGCAAGGCCGAAAGCCTTGCCGGGCGTTTACCATATAACCCCCGAACCAAGGGGTTCCCGCAGAAGCGGTTTTCAGCTTTTGTGGGGATAAGGAGAAGGGAAGCTGCGGAATGGAGCAGATTCCCTTCAACGCGGGTGGACCTCGGACAGGCATTGTACGGAGATGTTTTTAAGCCGTTTTCGGCTTGAAAAACTTCGAGTACCTATGAATTCTAATTCTATGTAGAAGGAGGGAAGCGAAGTGCCCAGACGTGGTAACGTACCCAAGCGGGAGGTTTTACCCGACCCGCTGTATAATTCCGTCTTAGTCACTAAGCTCGTCAACAGCATCATGCTGGATGGCAAGAAGGGCGTCGCCCAGAAGGTTGTCTACGGCGCCTTTGACATCATCAAAGACAAGACCGGCAAAGAGCCTTTGGAGGTGTTCACCACCGCCATTGAGAACATTATGCCGTCTCTGGAGACCAAGTCCCGCCGTGTAGGCGGCTCCACCTATCAGGTCCCCATGGAGGTGCGCCCCGAGCGCCGTCAGACCCTGGGTCTGCGCTGGCTGACCAACTACTCCCGCAACCGCGGCGAGAAGACCATGAAGGAGCGGCTGGCCGGCGAGATCATGGACGCCGCCAACAATACGGGTTCCGCCGTGAAGAAGCGCGAGGATACCCACAAGATGGCCGAGGCCAACAAGGCGTTCGCCCACTACCGCTGGTAAGGACGGAGGCATATAAACCAACATGGCAAGAAAAGTTACTCTGGGAAATACCCGTAATATCGGTATCATGGCCCACATTGACGCCGGTAAGACGACGACCACTGAGCGCATCCTGTACTACACCGGCGTGAACTACAAGATCGGTGAGACCCATGACGGCACCGCCACCATGGACTGGATGGCTCAGGAGCAGGAGCGCGGCATCACCATCACCTCCGCCGCCACCACCTGCTATTGGAAGGGCACCAAGGACCAGTTCCCCCAGACCCGGATCAACATCATCGACACCCCGGGCCACGTGGACTTCACCGTGGAGGTGGAGCGCTCCCTGCG
>CAJTVM010000067.1 GCA_910579595.1 uncultured Oscillospiraceae bacterium | reverse complement strand
AAAATTACATTTTTTCCTCGGCGTTTTCTTTCATTTTATCATCGGCGCTGACACAGTTCGAGGGCGTAGTCCTGGACACCCACAACTACCTCATGAATGCGGATATGGTGTTGTTCCGGGAACGCAACGTGAATATCTATGCGGCTCACCTCAAACAGCTCGGCGAGCGGGTAAACGCCGCGGCCAAGCGCGTCCCCCTCATTGTTGGGGAGTGGAACATACAGAACCAGGCGGACGGTTTGGCCGACATGACCCAGGCGGAGAAGGATCATCTGTACACCACGGTTTCCCAGGGCTTCCAAGAGGGCATGAAAGACACCATGGGCTGGTTTTACTGGACCTACAAAGTAATTATGGGCGGGCTGGACGCGGAGTGCGATGACGCCATGCGCTGCGTCAACCACGGCTGGCTGACGCTGAACTGATAAGTTGACGGCAGAGCACCCAGGAATATCTGAAGGAGGAAATACCCATGGAAAAATGGATCCGCGCCCGGTATCAGCCCAATCTGCCCCTGGATGGGGAGCGCCGCGTGACGGCCAGTCCCGCCCACATCGCCCTGTCCCGGCAGGCCGCCCAGGAGGGGGCGGTGCTGCTGAAAAATGAGAACAACCTGCTCCCCCTGGCCCCCGGCACCCGGGTGGCCCTGTTCGGTAAGGGCAGCTTCGACTATGTGAAGGGGGGCGGCGGCAGCGGCGATGTCACGGTAGCCTACGTCCACAATCTCTATGACGGCCTGAAGGCAGAGGGTGTGCCCCTGTGTGAGCCGCTGTCCGGGTTCTACCGGGACTATGTGGCCCAGCGGTATGCCGCCGGGGACGTGCCGGGGCTGATGATCGAACCGGAGCTGCCTGGAGAGTTGCTCTCTGCCGCCCAGGAATCGGCGGACGTGGCCATCATCGACCTCAGCCGCTTCTCCGGCGAGGGCTGGGATCGGGATCCGGAATTCTACCTGGAGGAGAACAATCCCTGGCCTGATGAGTTGAATATGCCCAAGAAAGCCAAGGCCATTTTCCCCCGGGGCGACTTCTATCTGACGGACGAAGAACGGGCCCTGGTGGATCAGGTGTGCGCCGCCTTTGACCGGGTGGCCGTGGTGCTCAACGTGGGCGGCGTGGTGGATGTGTCCTGGTTCCGGGACAATGACCGCATCGGTGCGGCGCTGCTGGCCTACCAGGGCGGCATGGAGGGCGGCGACGCCATGACTGCCCTGCTGACGGGCAAAGCCAATCCCTGCGGCAAGCTGCCCGACACCTTCGCCCGGAACCTGTCCGACTATCCCTCCACGGAGCACTTCCACGATTCCCCCCACTATGTGGACTACATCGAGGACATCTACATGGGCTACCGCTATTTTGAGACTTTGCCGGGAATGGCGGAGCGGGTTTGTTATCCCTTCGGCTATGGCCTGAGTTACACCACCTTTGCCATGGAGACGGTGGAGGCCGGGGCGGAGGACGGGCAGATCAAGGTGGCCGTCCGGGTGACCAACACCGGGAGCCGTCCGGGCAAAGAAGTGGTGCAGCTCTACTACCGCGCCCCCTGGGGGAAGCTGCAAAAACCCGCCCGGACGCTGGGCGCGTTCCGGAAAACCAAGCTGCTGGCTCCCGGCGAGAGCCAGACGGTGACATTGGCCTTTGCCGTGTCCGACATGGTCAGCTTTGACGACCTGGGCAAGATCCGCAAGTCCGCCTGGGTGCTGGAGGCAGGCCGCTATTCCCTCTATGTGGGCACCTCCGTGCGGGACACGGTGGAGCCGCCCTTTGCCTGGGAGCAGAAGGAGACCGAAGTGGTCTGCCAGGTCAGCGACAGCCTGGCCCCGTCCCGGCTTGCCAAACGTCTGCTGGCGGACGGCACCTATGAGAACCTGCCCGCCGCCGACCCGGTGGATCCCAATGAGAATATCCTGGAACCCCTCACCGCCGCCCAGGCGGAGGCGGTAGCCCCTGCCACACCGGGCCGGGGCCGCTGGATGCTCACCCAGCCCTTCGCGCCAGGAGTAAAGCCCTTGTCCGCTGTGGCGGAGGGGGAGTTGACACTGGACGAATTCCTGGCCCAGCTCAGTGACGATGATCTAATCCATCTGCTGGGGGGCCAGCCCAACGTGGGTTCCTCCAACACCTTCGGCCTGGGCAACCTGCCCGAGTACGGCGTGCCCAACCTCACCACCGCCGATGGCCCCGCCGGCCTGCGCATCCAGCCCGAAGTGGGCGTATGCACCACCGCCTGGCCCTGCGCCACCCTGCTGGCGGCCACCTGGGACAGCGAGCTGGTGGAACAGGTAGGCGCCGCCGGAGCGGCGGAGGTGAAGGAGAACAACATCTCTGTGTGGCTCACCCCCGCGGTCAACCTGCACCGCAGCCCCCTGTGCGGGCGTAATTTTGAGTACTACTCCGAGGATCCGCTGCTGGCCGGGGAGCTGGCCGGGGCCATGGTGCGGGGCATCCAGTCCCGGAATGTGGCGGCCACGGTGAAGCACTTTGCCTGCAACAACAAGGAGACCAACCGCAAGCAAAGCGATTCCCGGCTGTCCCAGCGGGCCCTGCGGGAGCTGTATCTGCGGGCCTTTGAGATCATTGTCCGGGAAGCCCGGCCCTGGGCCATCATGAGCTCCTACAACGTGATCAATGGCCGGCGGGCCTCCGAGAGCCGGGAGCTGCTCACCGATATCCTCCGGGGTGACTGGGGCTATGACGGACTGGTCATGACCGACTGGTGGAACCGGGGGGAGCACTACAAGGAGATCCTGGCCGGGAATGATCTGAAAATGGCCAACGGCTACCCGGAGCGGGTGGAGGCGGCAATGGAAAAGGGGCTGGTCACCCGCGCCGATCTGGAGCTCTGCGCCCGGCGGGTGCTGGAATTGATCTTGAGGATCGATTAAAGGCATCGGCGCTTCCAGCCGGGATATCCGGCTGGTGAGCGAAATTACTGTTCAGGAGGAAAACACATGAAAAAGCAGCTTTGGAACACAGGCTGGGGGGTGGCCCCCGGCGTCCCCTCTCCCTTTGGAATGATTTTCGGCAGTGAGCCGAAGCCGGTTCCGGTTATGCTCCCCCAGGACGCTATGATCCTGGAGGAGCGCCGCCCGGACGCACCCAGCGGCAATCAGACCGGGTATTATCCTGTCAACTCTTACACCTACACAAAAACCTTTTTCGCGCCCCGGGAGTGGGCGCGGCGGCAGATCACGCTGGAATTTGAGGGCGTCATGGCCAAGGCGGCGGTCTACCTCAATGGGGAGCTGGTGACAAAAAACAGCTACGGCTATTCCCAGTTTTTTGCCGACCTGAACCCCTTCCTCCGCTATGGGGAGGAAAATACTATACAGGTGCTGGCAATCTCCCACGAAAACGGCTCCCGCTGGTATCCGGGGGCGGGGATCTACCGGGACGTGTGGCTCTATGAGGGGGATCTAACCCACATGGAGCCGGAGGGGGTCCGCCTGACCACCGAGCGGGTAGAGGACTGTGCTGTGATCCGCACGGAGATCCGAATCAAAAACAGCGCCCCGGAAGCCAGAAAGCTCCGGGTATGTGCCCGGCTGGTGAAGGACGGGCAGACCGCCGCCGCGTGTGAAAGCGTTGTGTCCATGCTGTCCGGTGAGGGGACCGCTGTCCAGATGAGGCTCTATGCAGACGAACCGAAGCTGTGGAGCCCTGAACACCCCGAACTGTATACCTGGCAGGTGGATCTGCTGGAGGGGGATGCCCTTCTGGACAGTGCGGAGGGCAGCTTTGGCATCCGCACCCTGACGCTGGACGCCCGCCGGGGTTTGCGCATCAACGGCGTGGAAACCAAGCTGCGGGGCGCCTGCATCCATCATGACAACGGTGTCATCGGCGCCACCACCCTGCCGGACGCGGAGGAGTTCCGCCTGGGCAAGCTCAAGGAAGCCGGGTTCAACGCCATCCGCAGCGCCCACCACCCGGCGGGTAAGGCGCTGCTGGATGCCTGCGACCGGCTGGGTATTTTGGTGATGGATGAGGCAACGGACATCTGGGAGGCCCCCAAAAACAGCGCGGACTACTTCTTTGATTTTGTTGACGAGTGGCCTAAAACCCTGGAGCGGATGGCTGCCAAAGACTATAACCACCCCAGCGTGATCCTCTACAGCCTGGGCAATGAGATCGGCGAAATTGGCCGGCGCAATGGGGGACGGCGCAGCCGCGAAATGGCAAACCATTTGCACGCCTTGGATCCGGCCCGTTTTGTCACCGGGGCTATCAGCGGCTTCCTGGCGATGAGCGACCGCATTGGGGAAATGGTAGATACCATGGAGCAGGCGGAGAAGGAGATCAAGCAGAAAGCATCCCAGGGCAGCGAAGCCCTCAACGCCGCCATGAGCAAAATGTCCCAGGCAAGGCTGGATGCTTTTTCCACCTCCGATGGTCTGTCCGAAACGATGGAGGAGGCCGCCTGCGCATGGGATGTGGCGGGCTATAACTACCTCACCGCCCGGCACGAGTTTGAACATATCCGCCATCCGGAGCGCCCGGTGGTGGGCAGCGAGACCTATCCCCCGGAAATCGCCCGGCTGTGGGACATCGTAACGCGCAACGCCCATGTGATCGGCGATTTCACCTGGACAGGTTACGATTACCTGGGGGAGGCCGGGATCGCCAGCTATCACTACACACCAGATCGCAACGAACAGGGCTGGTACCCAGACCGTCTGGCCTATAGCGGGGACATTAACATAAACGGCTTCCGCCGCCCGGTGAGTTACCTGCGGGAGATCGCCTACGGCCTGCGGAAGGAGCCCTATATTGCCGTGGAGCGGGTGGACCGTTTCGGCCAGCCGGACAACACCAATGACTGGAAGTATTATGATGTCATCGCCAGCTGGACGTTCCCTGGCTGGGAGGGCAAGCCCACCGCTGTCCATGTGCTTTCGTCCTCCGATGAAGTGGAGCTTCTGCAAAACGGTGTGAGCCTGGGCCGCAAGCCCGCGGGAAAGGCATCAGGATATGACGTGGCCTTCCCGGTGTCCTATGCGCCAGGGGAATTGGTCGCCATAGGGTATACCGGCGGCGTGGAGGATGGCAGATTTGTCCTTCAGACTGCGGGCGCGCCGGAAAAGCTGTCCGTAACCGCCAGCCGGGACACCATCTGCGCCGATGGGCGCGGTCTTTGCCTGCTCACCGTGGATCTTCTGGACAGCGTGGGGATCCCCAGCTGCTGGGAGACGAGAAACGTGACTGTGCAGGTGGAGGGTGCGGCGGTGCTGGCAGGTTTGGGATCCGCCGATCCTTCCTGTGAGGGATCCTACCAGCAGGCGGCTTGGCCCACCTATGACGGGCGGGTGTTGGCGGCTGTGCGTTCCAATGGGGAAGCAGGTGACATTACGGTATCCCTTAGCTGCGAAGGATGCCCGGATGTGAGCATCCGGCTAAAGGCGGAGTGACACAACAGCAGAAACCCTCTATCCTGTTCAGCGGGCATCTTCTCAATAAAGGGCCGTACTCTTTTCGTTGCCGTTCATATTATCTTGCCTCCTGTTCCTGTTGTTTGGGTTTCTTTTCCTCTCTGGACGAGTACAAGCGTGTGCGTGGTATTTTGTGATGTGAATTCAGAATCCGCCAATCTGCAACAGAATGACGTACTGGTTTTGGCTATCAAAACATTTCCGGGTCCCAACACTGAGTTTTGTTCACGATCATTGTTTCCAATTCTTTCGCTGCAAGGCTCAACGGTTGGTCTGTCTGTTTCAGAAAATAGATTGGGCGAGTCGGAATTGTCTGGTTTAGTTGGAGGACAAACACATTTTCCGACAGAATATCGTCTTGAGCAAAAGCCGTAGGCACAAACCCAATCCCCAAGCCGCTCTTTATCATTGGAAGAATTTGGTCTGCTGTGGCTGCCTCCACATCAGGCTGAAAAATCAGTCCCTGTGCTCCGAACAACTGGTTATAAAAATAGTAGGTCGAAGTATTTGGCGCAAGACCAACTAAGGGATAACATGTTAATTCCTTCAGCGTCAGTGATTTCTCCCGTAAAAAAGAGAAAGGTGCTCCGGCGATAGGTAGTTCCTGTACTTCCATAATCCTATGGGAGCGTACCGTTTTAGGAAAATCGTGTGACGCTGTTACGATGGCAAAATCAGCCAATCCATTTTTCAGCACTTCAACAGCCTGGGGACTGGAGTTGTTGAATACCCGAATACGAACACCCGGATACTTTGTGCGATAGGCGTTTAGTACAGGCAACAAGCAGTAGTGCAGGGCAATTTCACTGGCGGCAATTGTCACAACGCCGCTTTCCAGACTTTGATTTGCCACCAGTTCGGTTTCTCCGGCTTGGATATGCTGAAATGCCAGGGAAACATGGGCATACAGCTTTTCGCCTTCAGGCGTCAACTGAACTCCGCGATTTGAGCGAACAAATAGTTTGCACCCCAATGCTTGCTCCAAATTTTTGATTGTTCGAGTAACATTGGGCTGGTTGCTGCCCAGGACGAGGGCCGCATGAGTAAACCCCTGATATTTGGCGACATAATAAAAAATCCGATAATTGTCATAGCTGAGATTCATATCTTTCACCATATCAATTTGATATACACAAGGCTGATTATTGATATTTTACATATGTCTGCATTGGTATTATAATTGATATGTAATCTGGAGTCAATACGATTTCAGTAATGGAAAGGAGTATGTTTCTATGAACAAAGACTTGACTGTCGGAAGGCCAGAGACTGTTTTATGGCGGTTTTGCTTTCCACTGTTTGGAAGTATTATTTTCCAGCAACTGTACAATATCGCTGACAGTTTAGTCGCGGGAAAATTCATTGGAGAAACCGCCCTTGCTTCTGTAGGCAACAGTTATGAGGTTACGCTAATTTTTATTGCTTTCGCTTTTGGATGCAATATCGGCTGCTCAGTTATTGTGTCGCAGTTTTTTGGGGCAAAAGACTACGGGCAAATGAAATCGGCCGTATCTACTGCCTGTGTAGCAAGTGCAGTAATCTGCGGAGTTTTGATGGCTGGCGGCATAATGGGATGCGAGACGCTGCTCCACATGATCCATACCCCGGCAGAGGCATTCGCTGACTCCAAGTTGTACTTGGACATTTACATTATGGGGCTGCCCTTTGTGTTCTTCTATAACATTGCCAACGGCATCTTCTCCGCCTTGGGCGATTCTCGCACGCCGTTTGCTTTCCTGGCAGCTTCCTCCACCGCCAATATAGGAGCGGACATCCTCTTTGTAACCGCTTTTGATATGGGAGTAAGCGGTGTTGCCTGGGCTACTTTTATCTGTCAGGGAATCAGTTGTGTGCTGGCCATGACTGTAGTGCTCTTGCGCTTGAAGAAAATACAGGTACAAGGAAATTTCAGCTGGTTCTCATTTCCGATTTTGAAGAAGCTTGCTGTTATTGCGGTTCCAAGTACTTTGCAGCAGAGTTTTATCTCTGTGGGAAACATTATTATTCAAGGCGTTATCAACGGTTTCGGCACCAGCGTTATGGCCGGGTATTCTGCGGCAGTCAAGCTGAATAACCTTGTCATAACCTCGTTTACAACACTGGGCAACGGCATCTCCAACTATACTGCGCAGAATATTGGCGCTCAGAAAGTGCCAAGAGTAAAAGAAGGATTCCGCGCTGGCGTGAAGCTCGTGTGGCTGTTAAGTATACCGCTGTTTCTGCTGTACTTCTTCGCGGGGAGATTCCTTCTGTATCTGTTTCTGGATAAACCTACGGTGACAGCCCTCCGAGTAGGCAGCACATTTCTGCATATTCTCTCCCCATTCTATTTTGTGATTTCCGCAAAGCTGGTGGCAGACGGCATTCTCCGCGGGGCCGAGCAAATGAAAGAGTTTATGATAGCCACCTTTGCTGACTTGATTCTCCGGGTCGTTTTAGCTCTCGCACTGGCACAGACACCTCTGGGAGCTACTGGGATCTGGTGTGCATGGCCGTGCGGCTGGTCTGTAGCGACGGTCTGCTCCATCTATTTTTACCGTACCGGATCATGGAACAGACATAAGAAAACACCAGAAGAAAATGATTTGAACCAAGGTATGCAACGAGTAAAGTAAAGCCTTTAAATCTTTGAACGCCAAGCTCACTATTTCTGTTGCGGCGGAAATGTCCGCACTGAAGCCCAAAACGCAGGAGTCCGTATTGCACCTGCTTGACCTGGGCTACAAGGCCACCAATGAGCGCATCTCCCGTACAGAAATCAGAAACAAATCTCTATAAAAAGGGCGGCGGCGACGGAGCGCCCCCGCGCTCCCTTATAAGGGTCGCTTGCGCGTCCGCCACCACCGTCTTTTCAGAAAGGAGTGTTTTTTGCAATTTGATTTTGAACGATTCTCCAGGATCGCGGCCAGCGTTTACAATCAGGGAAACCCTTACAGTCTGGAGGAATGTCTGAAGGTGTTCCGTCTGTACTTCCAGACTTATGAGGAATACATGAGCCATCCCCACCCGCCAATTAGAGCGTCACAGATTGCCCGGATTATGCAGAATATGCCATTCCTGGAACGGCCTGACACGTTATTTATGAAATGGCTAAAGGAAACGTGCAATTATAACCCGGTTTCAGATATAGCCCCTGATACATACCCGCTCTTGATTCAGCTGCATTTCAAAACCAAATACCGGCGCTGTGATTACAATATCAACCATTTCTTTTCCGGAAAAATCCGGGAATTGAGGCTGCACGAAGCGGAGGCCGGATATGAGTAAATCGCAGCAGCGCAAGGGCAGAAACGGGGAATTGGAAATCGTGAAGATTTTCCAGGCCCACGGGATAGATGCCCAGCCGGGGCAAGCTGTTTCTTTTGGCAGTACCCCCGATATTACGGGTGTACCCGGCATACACCCGGAAATCAAGAGAGTGGAGCGGTTGAACGTCCCCGAGGCTATGGCCCAGGCCACCCGGGACAGCGAGAAATTCCACAATGGAGCGTCTACACTATTCCACCGGCGCAATAGATCGCCGTGGTTGGCGACAATGCGCCTGGAGGATTGGATTTTGCAGAAAAATAAGTTCAAACAACTGCTAACTATCTCCATTCTAACCAAACTGTGATTTGCTGTTATTCCCAAAACTCAATATGAAGCATAAAGCCCATGTGAAATGTCCGCATAGTCCAGTTGAATCGGCGGGTGATAGGCGTTTTGCGGTATCCGCCTTTCAGATAACTGGCAGCATAGTCTTTCTCAATCACATTGACGATTGTGGGCGACCAGCTCTCCAATTCCTCCTTGGGCCGCTCCAGCTTCTTCACGGTCACGCCGGACCAGTTGCCCACGCACTGGCTGGAGCCGGTGAGAGTATTGAGTAACGTAGTCTTGCCGCAGTTAGGGTTGCCCGACAAGGTAATCTTGATGTCCATCAATCTCACCGGCTACCACAAGCACCAGTACCGCCAGATACTGGTGCACCTCGTCCTTGCCGGAGATTTTGCGGACCGTGACAGCCTCCCCTGGCCTTTGCTATTGTCAGCGGCATCATTTCCTCACCTTCTCCGGGATGCAGTTAGTGTCCTCTAACCTTGAAATCAGTCTTAGTTTAGTACCGCTAACTGCCAATGTCAAGACCCTTTTCAAAAAAGCTCGCCTTTGTGATTAGAATATACTAACCCATGTGCGGAGACTTTCGTGGAAGGAGGAATTTTTACTGTTGACACAGGTTTTGGTTCAGTTGGGCATCTCCCCGGAGATAGCGGCGGCGGACGCCTGCAAGGTGGAGCACAATCTGAGCGAAGAACCCTTTGAAAAAAATCAAAGCACATACCGCTGGCGGGAATTGTCCTCTGAAACCGATCTGACCGCATAGGGAAAACCGGCGCACCACGACTTGCCCTATGGGGCCGGTTTTCTTATACCGTTTCAGCTTGGTTCCAGCAGATTCATCATGCTCCGCAGGCTGTGGAGAGGTTATGCAGCATGGCAGAGGTGGCCGGAGGCAGAATGCCCAAGGCTCCAAGGGCAATCAGAGAGCCATTGAATCCCATGACAACGCGGTAATTGGAGCGGATGCGTCTGGTCAGATTACCGGCGATTCGCCGCAGGCTGACCAATTCATGGAGATCGTCCGCCGCAATAGTGATGTCCACGATCCCTCTGGCGCTAGCTGCGCTGTCATTGATGGCAATGCCCACATTGGCCTCGGACAGCGCCGGGGAATCGTTGATGCCCTTCCTAATCATAATTACAGTATACCCTTTTGTCCGTTCCGCCTCCACAAAGCTGGCCTTACCGATCCTGCACCATGCGGTTGGAGCTGTCGGTGACCTTATCCATCAGCATGGCGTTGTACTCCGTCCGGTAAGTTCAAGCATCGGTCACTTCCTATTGGCTGCACAATTACAAAACGTCTCTTTTGCTCATCAACAGATCGCCAATCAGGGCGCAAAGTAAGGTCTAGACAACAGACACCGCTATAATGATAAGAAATGCCATCAAATCAGGGGTTATCGCTGCAAAATTCGATGCGCCGGAAATCGTAAAATTCAGCAGATAGGACAGTACGCCAATGTCTGGTGGGATTTATTTTATCAGTTCATCCGCCAGCCGCATGATCTCAGGTGCCAGCTTGTCACGCCGCTTTTTTGTAATATGCAGATACAGCGGATAGGCGGCACATATACCAATGATGCCAACCATGCCAATCACGATGCCAGGGACAAACAGGGTTTCGCTCCATACCATCGTACAGCACATTCCCACCCCCATAATGAGGGTGCTGATGATCCCCACGATCAGCGCGGCCATCGTTCCCGGTTTTGTCGCTGTCCTGTCCAGCCTGCGGAGCCGTTCCATCTTGTCCTCCTCCTTGGTGGCCGGAGCATACTTTTCACGGATGCGCTTGACTTCCTCCTGCTGGGAGGCGGAGTAGGTAAACGTAAAGGTTTCCTTTTTTTCTTCCATGTGAACCGATTCCTTTCAATCATTCTGCATTTCAAGCTTTTTGATGTGCTTTGTAGACCATACAATCATAAAGACGGCCATGCCAAGGACAGTGACGCAGACGCCGCCGCCCGTGGCTGCGGTCATCATCCTTCGGTAGTCATCCCCGCCGCCAAATTGTGCGATCATAGCCGTTTCCAGCGCAAGGATGGACACCAAAGCCGCAGCCAGATTGATCGCCTTTGCCGCCGAGAGGACAGGACTGCCGTGTGCGCGGAACTTTATCACATTGATGACCGCGAGAATCGCCGTGTAAAAAGAATACAACGCCATTGCATAAATCAATATTCCCGGATAGACGTACCCATGATTTTGGCTTACCATGAGAATCACCATTCCGGCCAATGCTACATTCATAATCAGCAGGACGGCGCCACACAGGCGGTAACGGTGCAACTCCAGCGCTGGCCCGATGCCGCCCCAGCGCCAGAGCAGGAGAAAGCGCATGACAGCCAGCAGCGTATAATAAACCGCCAGCGTGATAAACCACCAGGAGCGGTAATAGATTCCCGATGTGAGTTTCAGGGCAATATAGAGCAGGTTGACCAAAAGCCCCTGATACAAGGAAACGCTGGTGCGAAAGCGCACATCCTCCGCAAACCGTTTTACCAGGGAAATCCGCAGCATTTTTCGGGTCCGCGGATGAGCTTTGATCCACTGTGCGAATCCTGTTATGATGTCGGGACCACCTGTTATGGAAATGACCAGCGCGTAGGCTGAGAGGACATAGACCGCATACGCCAGCGGCCCGTGAGATCCCTGACCCAGCACATGGATCACCAATGCAAAGGAGGGGAGCGCGATGCAAAGGGTTGGCAGAGGCGGCAGGAAAAAGATCCGTTTCAGAATGGCTTTAACCTGTTTCATGGCCCTTCCTCCTGATTTTTACCGCGAAGCTGCTGCCGGTTCCCACCTCACTGTCAACCGAAATATCGCCGCCTACAATGTCCATCACCCGCTTGACCAGGGCCAGCCCCAGGCCGTTGCCCTGGGCATCGTGAGAGGTATCGCCCTGATAGAACTTCTCAAAAATGTGCTCGCCTACCTCTGGAGGGATGCCGCAGCTGGTGTCCGTGATCCGTACCACAGCGAAATCCTTCAGCCCTTCCAAACTGACCGTAACACGCCCACAGGCTGGCGTGAATTTCAGCGCGTTGGAGATGAGATTATTCCATACAAGCGTCAGCAGCTCCGCATCGGATTCAATCAGCACTTCCTCCGCCAGATCGGTTTCCAGTTCAATATCCTTTCCCTCCCAAACATCCTCAAAGGACAAAAGGCACTGGCAAAGCTGCTCTCCCAGGTTGTAGACTGTTTTTTTCGGGTATATCTGCTGGTTCTCCAGCTTGTTCAGCTTCAGAATATTTGTAATGAGGTCCGACAGGCGGCGGGAGGCATCCATAATCGTTTTGGCGTATTCCGCCCGCTGCGGCTCCGGGAGATTTGCCTGCTGGAGCATAGCTGCGTAATTCTGAATAACAGCCAGAGGTGTTTTCAATAGCCCTGAGTGCGGTGGATGTCTCTGCATCCCAGAATTCGTCCATAATCTGCGCGCGGGTGAAAGCCTTTTTCGGATAGGAAAGTAGCTTATAAAGGATGTTGAACTCCCGGTGGGTCAGAGGAACCTCTGTACCATCCAGATAAGCTGTGCGCTCATCCGCATCCAATACCAGACCGCCTGCCTCCAGCCTGTGGCTGCTGGCAATCCTGGCCCACCGCAGCAGCGCCCCGATCCGGAGAAACAATTCATCCAAGTGGATGGGTTTCACCATTTAATCGTCAATGCCCGCAAGGCCGCGGCATACATGGCGTCATAGGCATCGGTGGCGTTCAGGCAGCCGGCCGCCTCATAGCTGCTCTGATTCAGGAACGTGCAGACCGACCGGTTAAGCTCCTTGTCGTCCTCAACCACCAATATTTTGAACATAAGCGTTCCTCCACAAGCTGTTTTGCCTATTATAGCATAGAAATGTTAAAGTTTTGTTTGCGTTTTCCCCCTTCAGAAAATTTTTTCAAAAAACTGACCTGCGCCAAGGGGAATGGCGCAGGTCAGACCAACTGCTCATCAGGGCTTTTCCATCGTTTTGACAGCTTCACCTTGGCCGCCTCCATAGGTATGCTTAATCATTTCCCCGAAAATGGGTAACCGCTGTAATGATGGCGGCAGCGGCAGCAAGAACAGCACTGTCCGTCTCATCATACTTCCACGGAAACTTGCTGGGCCGGTGTCCAGTGAACGCACAGTATTTTTCTAACACGGCTTACCATCCCCAGCGTAGCGTTCCTGGTAGTCCTTGATATACTCGTCCAGGTATTCCAGGTACTCAGCCCCGCCGCCCTCAATCGTTTCCAGAATGGCGGTGATCCTGCGGCGGCACTCTGCTTCTTCGCTCTCGGTCATGGTGTGCGCTTCATTGAGATGGGTAGTTGAACGAGGGGCAACAATATCGTTGATCATGTCATTAAACAGGTTGTCCAGCATGGCCTCCGGCGTATCAAGCTGCTCCGCGCCTGCCGCTCCGGGTTCATCAACTACAATCCAGACATAGCCGATTTTTTGGAGTAGACTATATCAAAGTAGTTCTGCCCGTCAATATAATTCTCAAAGGCTTTGAGAATGGCGTCCAATTCTTTCTTCACATCGTCCGTATAAATCATAACCGCTTGACTTTTCTTTTCTGAATGTATCGCGTCAGGTTTCATACCCTGTTCTGCCCGCAGAATCAAATTATAATCCCACTTACAGCTATAAGCAAGCAATTGAGGGAATATTGGTAAAATGACAATGAGATTTTATGATATTCCTGGAGATTGCTATGTCAAAGCTATTGGGCAATGAAATATTAGGGGAGAACATAAAGCGGATACGGTTGGCCCGTGGACTGACGCAGGAACAAACTGTAGCCAAATTGCAGGTGTTGGGTTCCCCTTTGAGCCGCAGTACCTATTCGCTTATTGAGATGGGACGGGGAAATATCTTTGCAAATGATTTGATTGGGCTGCAACAGGTATTCAATGTCAGTTATGAGGATTTTGTTTTTCGCTCTGTATATATAAGACTTGTATATTATATATTTGCTCAATATATTAGTCAATAACTCAATTATGAGAGCGGATAACGAAGCGTAAAAATTTTATAATAAAGGCATCTTGATCACAGTGGGATGCCTTGAATGAGCAAGAAGGAAGTGGAATTCAGCAATCGGGACAGGTTCATCGAACTTGGCCTGATGATCGCCAGCCTGCGAAAAATGCAGGGGATGTCCCAGGAGAAACTGGCGGAGAAGGCAAAGATCAGCCGTTCCCACCTGAGTTCCATTGAGGCCCCCAACATCGTGCGGCCTTTTTCCCCGCTCGAGTCCAAAATTGTCACGCACAGTACGCAGTCGCTGAGCGGCTCCATCGCATTAAAGCCGGCAGGAAATTCTTTTGCTCTGCTCAGACGATTCCACAAGTTCTTGTCACCTCCCAAGGCTTCATGCTTTTATATTGGTTAGTAGTCGCTAACCAATATAGCCGATTTTATCTTTCCTGTCTACTACCATTTGGCTTTTTTGTTCCATCGGACACTGAAATTAAGGAGGGCCGCAGTCATCTGCGGCCCTCCTCGACAATTAAGCCAGCTTTCAGTCGGCGGCCTCTTTGCGTTCCCCAATGAATTTTGCGTACAGTCCCGGCTGGCCCAGCAGTTCCTCATGGGTTCCCCGCTGGACGATATGCCCGCCGTCCAGCACCAGAATCTGGTCGGCGTTTCGCACTGTTTTCAGTGTCAGCGCCGATGATAAAATGAAAGAAAACGCCGAGGAAAAAATGTAATTT
>CAJTVM010000066.1 GCA_910579595.1 uncultured Oscillospiraceae bacterium | reverse complement strand
TTCATCGTGGGGAACAAAATCACGTCCCGAATGGAGTCCGATCCGGTCAACAGCATGACGCTGCGGTCGATACCGATGCCCATGCCGCCCGTGGGAGGCAGGCCGTACTCCAAGGCGGTGATATAGTCCTCGTCCATCATGCCGGCCTCGTCGTTGCCTGCCTCACGAAGGGCGATCTCGTGTTCAAAGCGGCCCCGCTGGTCGATGGGATCATTGAGTTCGGAGAAGGCGTTGGCAAACTCGGCATGGTTGATGAACAGCTCGAACCGCTCGGTGAGGCGGGGGTCAGCGGGGGATCGCTTGGTCAACGGGGAAACTTCCACCGGGTACATTGTGATGAAGGTGGGCTGGATCAGCTTTTCCTCCACCCGCTGGTCGAAGCACTCGTACAGCGCCTGCCCCCAGGTGCGCTCGCAGCCTTCCATGTCGATGCCCGCGGCCTCGGCAGCCTGACAGGCGGCCTCGTCATCGGAGATGGCGTCAAAGTCCACACCCACGTACTGCTTCACCGCATCAACCATGGTCAGACGGTCCCAGCCTGGGGTGAGGTCGATGGTCTGGCCCAGCCACTCCACCTGGTAGGAGCCCAAGATGTCCTTGGCGGCGGAGGACAGGATGCCCTCGGCAATGTCCATCATGTCGTGGAAGTCGGCGTAGGCCTCGTACAGCTCGATGGTGGTGAACTCCGGGTTATGCTTGGGATCCATGCCCTCGTTGCGGAAGATGCGGCCAATCTCGTACACCCGCTCAAAGCCGCCCACCGTCAAGCGCTTCAGATGCAGCTCGGTGGCGATGCGCATGAACATATTGATGCCCAGGGTGTTGTGGTAGGTGACGAAGGGCCGGGCGGTGGCGCCGCCCTGAATGGTGTTTAGGACGGGGGTCTCCACCTCCAGATAATTCCGGTCATCCAGGTATTTGCGCACGTGCTTGATAAACGCCGTGCGGATCTGGAAGGTGCGGCGTACGTCCTCATTCATGATCAGATCCACGTAGCGCTGGCGGTAGCGGGTCTCCAGGTCGGTGAGGCCGTGGAACTTCTCCGGCAGGGGCCGCAGAGACTTGGACAGCAGGGTGAAGTCCTTCACCTTGACGGAGATCTCCCCCCGCTTGGTGCGGAACGCCTCGCCCTCCACGCCGATGATATCGCCGATGTCGCACTTTTTGAACCGGTTCAGGGTTTCCTCCCCCACGTCGTCAATGCGCACGTAGAGCTGGATCCGCCCGCCGCCGTCCTGGAGGTCGCCAAACACGGCCTTGCCCATGCCCCGCTTGGACATGAGACGGCCCGCCACGGAGACGCTCTGTCCCTCCAGGCGCTCGAAGCCGTCCTTGATTTCATTGCTGTGGTGTGTAACATGGTATTTCGTGATGGTAAAGGGGTCCTGCCCAGCCTCCTGGAGGGCCGCCAGTTTGTCACGCCGAATTTGCAGCAGCTCGGACAGCGGCTGCTCGTTCTGATTGGTCTGTTCGTTAAGGTTCCCCTCAGACATAGCCGTTATCTCCTTTGTCCTAAAATTCCTACAGACGCGCTCCATTCCGGCAGGAATCACATCTATATGCCGGTAAGTATAACATAAATTTCCTCAATCTGCAATACAAAAAATCCTCATACAGCCCCGCCGGCATTGACATTCCTGCTAATAATTCCGGGAAAAACAACGGCGGGGCGGCCTGACAGGGCCGTCCCGCACTGTTTACGATTCCAACTGGTGCGCCACAAAATGGTACAGCTTTGATTTAAAGGTATCGTTCTGGTTCAGCGCCGCGAAAATGCGGTTGACCTGATCCTTGGCAGGCTCGTCCGGGATGGCCGGCAGCTGGATCGGCATGAGGAACCGGATGGTCAGACCGTCATTTTCCCTGGCCCACACGTTGGCCATCAGCTTGCTGCGATCCGCCGCGCTTTCCCCGAACTCGACCAGGATGTCCACCACCATGCCGCTGTCAATTTGCAGCGCCGTGGCGGGCAACTTGAAGGCAAAAGTCTTGAGCATGGAGATCTCTGTCTCGACATAGTTGGGGAAGCGGGGATCTTCACAGTATTCATCCTGGATAAATGCCGCCACGCGGGCGGCAAATTCATCCCGCTCCACCAAGTTGGCGGGGCGGATTTTGCATTTGCCGCAGTCGGGGCATTGATCCTGTTCCCCGGTTCGGTTGAATAAGAAACCGCAGTTATCGCAGACGTACACCATTTCGATCACCGGTTTTATTATAGCAAAGCGCGTCCCCTATTTCAATATATGATTGCAGAAAAAGGAGGGGACCTTTTTTGTTGAACATACCCAAACTGGTAAACTGGTCAAAACGATTTGTGGGGGATAGGTCATGTTCAAAATATTGGTGGTTGAGGACGGCCAGGCGCTGAACCGTTCCGTCTGTGCCTTTCTCAGCCAAAGCGGCTATGAGGCTTCCAGCTGTCTGAACGCCAGAAAAAGGCGTTTATCCGGACACAGCTGATGGATGAATTTTGGGATGTGGACACATCCACCGCCCCCAGAGTTGTGGACGTCTACATGGCAAAGCTGTGGGACAAGCTCTCCGCCTGCGATGATTTCGAGATCGTCACGGTGCGGGGGCTGCCGTCAATCTGCTCTACATCACAAAAAGGCGGCGGAAAAAGCTGGCCCCTGAAATTATGCGGCTGGCGGATGAATTAATGAAATAACGCGATGCCTTACGGGAGCTGCTTTCCAGCGGCCATATACAGCGGTACCACTCCTCCCGGGTCAAGACAGCGGACCGGACGATGTCCGCAATCCGCTGCCGCAGCGTCCGGGGGACGGTGGATTAAAAAATTATTGTGACTAATTGACATTTCGACTCCAAATCATTATAATATTTTGTGAATCCTTTATAGCTTCGTTGAGCGGGTTATGACAGCAGTGGGATAGGCACTGCCGCCGTTGCCTTGCTTTTGTGTACTTTGATGAGGATTCTGGTTCCTTAGAAAGGAGGTACCGCGTCCATAAGTGCAGATTATGGATAGTTTTATACCAGATTTTCGGTGCATTGCACAGGCGTGTTTCCTGTGCGGTGTATGGAGACAAAATAAGGAGGACAAATAATATGAAAATTCTCGGCGTTTCTTTAGGTACCAAGAACGGCAACAACGACACCATGTGCCGGGTGGCCCTTGAGGCCGCAAAGGAGATGGGGGCTGAAATCGAGTTCATCCATCTGCTGGATTGGAATATTGACTACTGCTCCGGCTGCGTGGCGTGCTCTCGCGGCCTGGTTATGGGGAAAGGCATGATCTGCACGCGCAAGGATGACTTCTCCGCCTTCTATGAAAAACTCGTGGAGGCCGATGGCATCCTCATGGTCGACCCCATCTTTGAGTCCGGCGGCACCGGCCTGTATCACACCATTACCGACCGTATGGGTCCCGGCCATGACACCGGTATGCTGATGATGCTGGACGGCAAGCTGAAAGAGCAGGGCAAGCCCGGCCTGAATCCCCGCTACTTCAAGCAGAAGGCCATTTCTTTCGTGTCCATCGGCGGTTCCGACTGGGCCGTACGCTGCGAAACCGACCACGCCATGCTCGCCCTGAGTCCGGGCTGGAAGATCGTTGACAATGACTATTTCTCCTGGTCCAAGGACGTAATCATGCAGGACGACAAGATCGAGCGCATGAAGGAGATCGGCCGCAACCTGGTGGAAGCCGCCCGGTACCTCATCGAAAATGATGTGCAGATCGCCGGGTCTGAAAACCTGGATCTGTGGAAGGGCAAGGAAGGCGCCTGCCCCCACTGCCACGGCAACGCTTTTTACATCTTCCCTGGCACCACCCACGCTGTGTGCGAGTACTGCGGCATGGAGGGCCACCTGACCGTGGTCGATGGCGCTACCAAGTTTGTATTCGATGAGTCCATCGTCCCCAACGGCCACATTGAGCACGCCCATGATGTGCTGTCCGGCAAGATGGCCCATGGCCAAGACATCTTTGAGAACGAGGGCCGTTTGATGAACCTCTATAAGGATCCTGAGTTCCAGGCCCGTAAGGCCCACTACACCGCGGTCTGCGAGCCCACCCCCGCTCCTTCGAAGCAGGTCTGATCACGTATTGAACAGGAGGGCGGTTTCCAACCGGAAACCGCCCTCCTGTTTTGCTGTCATTGATTTGTCAAAATCTTCCGGCGGTTTGTTGACGTATCACGATAATCACATAAAAAATAGCTTGCTGGTCACAAGCTAACTGGTGCTTGTTCCCTGCAAACTTAATAGTAATGGCTGCCAGTTTTTTCTGCCTAAATTTTTTGCGTCCCTCTATTGACAAATAGGCGCAGGCCGTATATACTGTGTACATCGTATATATACAATAAAACACGAGGTGTACCATGGACATCATCATCAGCAATTCTGACCGCGCGCCGATCTATGAGCAGATCGTCCGCCAGCTGAAAGGGCTCATCCTTTCCGGAGCACTCCCCGAGGGCGAGGCCCTGCCCTCCATGCGGGTGCTGGCCCGGGACCTTCGCATCTCCGTTATCACTACCAAACGGGCCTACGAGGAGCTGGAGCGGGACGGCTTCCTCACCACCGTCCCCGGAAAGGGCTGCTTTGTTGCCGCCCAAAATCGGGAGACAAGGCGGGAGGCGGTCCTGTGCCAGATCGAGGAGCATCTGTCCCAGGCGGTGGACGCCGCGAGGGCAGGGGCGGTGGGCCTGGACGAACTCACCGAAATGCTTAACACATTGTATAGCGAGGAATGACTTATGACAAATTGTATTGAAATCAAGGGGCTGGTGAAGAAGTACAAGACCTTTACCCTTGGCCCCATCGGCCTGACCGTCCCCGGCGGCTCCATCCTGGGCCTCATCGGGGAGAACGGCGCGGGCAAGTCCACCCTCATCAAGTCCATGCTGGGCATCGTCAAGCCAAGCGGCGGCAGCGTTACCCTGTTGGGCGCCGACCCCGACCACGCCAAAGAGGACATCGGCATCGTTTTGGACGACTGCTTCTTCTCCGAGTACCTGCGGGTAAAGGACGTGAACAGCGTCCTCGGCCGGGTGTACAAGGGCTGGGACAGGGGCCTGTTTACAGATTATTTGGACAAATTCGGCCTGTCTGGGGCAAAAAACATCAAGGAGCTTTCCCGGGGAATGCGGATGAAGCTGTCCCTGGCGGCGGCGCTGGCCCACAGGCCCAAGCTCCTGCTGCTGGACGAGGCCACGTCAGGGCTGGACCCGGTGGTGCGGGAGGAGATCCTGGACGAGTTCCTGGATTTCATCTCCGATGACGACCACGCCATCCTGATTTCCAGCCACATCACCTCAGACCTGGAAAAGGCGGCGGACTACATCGCCTATCTCCACCAGGGGCAGCTGCTGATGTGTGACGAGAAGGACCGGCTGCTGGAGAACTATGGGAAGCTGGTGTGCGCCAGGGCGGATCTGGAGCAGGTGGATCGGGGCTACATTGTGACCATCCGGAAGGGCCAGTATTCCACCGAGGCCCTGATCCGGCGCAGGGGAGATTTCCAGCGTCTCTATCCCCGGCTGACGGTGGATCCGGTGACGCTGGACGAGCTGATGGTATTCATTGTAAAGGGGGGAAAAGCATGAGCGGCCTGATTTTGAAGGATTTCCTCATTCTGCGCAAGACCCTGCGCTCCTATTTGCTGTTTGTGGCTGTCTACTCGGCGGTGGCCTCCTCCGGGTTCTGGTCGGCCTCCTTCATGGGCGGTTTTATAATAATGATGTTAGCCATCCTTCCCATGAATGTGTTCGCCTACGACAAGCAGGCCAAGTGGGACACCTATGGCCTGGCCCTGCCGGTGAGCCGCACCAAAACTGTGGCGGCACGGTATCTGACCGTGCTGGTCCTGACTGCGGTGTCGGTGGCGCTGTCCGCCGCACTGGGGGCGGCGCTGAGCCTGCTGGGCCGCATGGAGGAAACCTTTGCGGAGTATCTGCTGACCTGTACCGTGATGGCCGTGCTGGCCCTCCTGACGAACGCCATGATGCTGCCCCTGCTGTACAAGTTCGGCTCGGAGCGGGCCAGAATGATGCTGTTCGGCGTGATGGGCACGATCGTCCTGGTGGGCGTGGTGGTGCTGGCGCCCCTGGGAGGCATCGAATGGCTCAAATCCCTGGAGCTTGCCGAGCCCGCCATGGAGCAGGTGGCCGCGGTCCCGGTGATTGCGGCCGCGGCGGGCCTGGTGCTGCTGGCCCTGTCCTTCCTGCTGTCCCGGCACTTCTACGGGTCAAAAGATATATAATGGCAAACCAACCCCCCGGCGCTACGCGCCGGGGGGTTGGCTACGCTTAAAATATGCCTTTGTTATATTTGAATTGGGCGAAAAGCAGAATGGCCAATCCAATAGCCACCCCAACTGCCGTCAGATAAAAAATGGATTCCAAATCGAAAATCATTTGAAGGATCGCCGTTAAAACAACAGACACTCCTATGGTACAAGTTCCAATTCCCATCGCTTTTCCATATTTTGAGAATTCTGCCTTGCTGACTTTGCGGCGGTTATACCAATGGATTGTAAATATGTTGCCTTTGAAATTTTGAATTCCTGCGATGATAAGAAGAACTCCAAAAAGCAGTAAACATATATATTCCATCAAAATGTCCTCCTTTAGAAATAGAATAATTCCTCGAACTTCTTGTCCAGCGCCACGCACAAAATCAGCGCCAGCTTGGCGGTGGGGCCGAACTGCCCCGTCTCGATGGAGCTGATGGTGTTGCGGGACACGCCCACCAGCTCTGCCAGCGCCGCCTGGGACAGTCCCTTTTCCGAGCGGGCCTCCTTCAGGCGGTTTTTCAGGATCAGGCCCTCGTCCATCATAGGACCCCCAGCACGTTTTGCAGATAAAATACGAAGAAACATACGCTCAGGGCAGCATAAACCAGCCCAAACAGCAGCTCGTGCCGTTTTTTCAGCTTGGCGTACTTCACCAGCATAAGGGAGGACATCATGCCGAACATCACCGTCCACACGCCGTAATCCACGCTGTCCTTAAAAATGGAGTGGAGTACGCTGACGAGGGAGCAGAGCAATACACCGGTGGTGAAAGCAAGCCCGTTGCCCTTGTTCAGCGCTTCCACTTCTACAAAATCCCGATCCTTGTTTTCGGCACGGCTTTTCGCCAGAATTTCTTCTCTGTCCATCTGACAGACCTCCAAACCTCTTTTTCGCCAAGTTTACATGGTATTACTATCATATAGTCAGCGCAGTTGAAAACCAGCAGCCGCCGGTTTTCAGACAGCGGCACAGCCGCTGTCCGGCCGGCAATGATTTGCCGGACAGGTTGAAAAGAAGTATTTACTTCTTTTCAACTGCGTCAATTATAACACTACCAAGTTTTATTGTCAACAAATTGGGCAAATTTTTGCAAAGTTTTCTTGGTGGCGCGGGGAAAGCCTGAGGACGCACCCTCCTCACGGTGGGTGCGTCCTCAGGTTAAATTCATATACAGGGATTCGCTTATTCGCTGCGCAGCGCCTCCACCGGGTCCTTTTTGGCCGCGCCACGGGCGGGGATCAGCCCCGCGAACACGGTGAGCACCACGCTGATGGCCACCAGGACAGCCCCCGCCGCTGGGGGCAGCACGGCGGTAAGATCGGTCAGCCCCGTCAGATCATGGATGACGGCGTTGATGGGGAAGGTGGCGGCAACGCTGACCAAAATGCCCAGCAGGCCCGCCGCCAGGCCCACAATCAGCGTCTCCGCGTTGAACACCCGGGACACGTCCCGCTTAGACGCGCCCACAGCGCGGAGTATGCCGATCTCCTTGGTGCGCTCCAGCACGGAGATGTTGGTGATAATGCCAATCATGATGGAGGATACCACCAGGGAGATGGATACGAAGGCAATCAGCAGGTAGCTGATGCCGCTGATGATATCGGTGATGGAGCTCATCAGCAGGGCCACGTAGTCGGTGTAGGTGATCTCGTCGTCCTCGTTGTCCACGCCGTCGTTATACTCCTGGATCAGGCCGGCAATCTCGTCCTTCTGGGCGAAGGTGGTGGCATAAATGCTGATGGCGGAGGGGGATTCCAGCCGCACATAGCCCAACAGGTCCAGATTGTCCTCATACGTGGAGGAGGACCGGGTGGGGGGCATATAGTTGTCATAGAGGTAGACAAACTGCTCCGGAGTAAAGGGGCTGGGCGCGGCCATAGAGGGATTGCCCATCCCGGCGGCCTCGTCCATGGGCGCATCCGGCTCGTCGGGGGGCGTCACCACAAAGGTGGTCCCCTGATCCAGGGTCAGATCCATCATTGCCGCCAGCTGGTCGGCGGTCTGGGCGGACAGGCGCTGCTCCACCGCGGCGGCGTACTGCTCCCGCACACCCTGGGAGATAGCCTCCTCAATGCGCTGGAACAACTCGTCATCGCTCATGTCGGCGATGTAGCCCCGGACGGTTTCCCCGTCCACGCCCATCTCCCCGGCGTACTGTTCCACGATCATTTCCTCAATGGCTTCCCGGGTCATGCCCTCCATCTGCTGGGACACCACCGCGTCCACATACTCCTGGGAGGGCTGGCCCATCACGTCCACGTAGGCCGAGGCCTTCTCGGCGGCGGACAAGGTGGCCAGATGCTCCGCAATGGCCTCCGCCTTCTCGGAATCGGTGGGCTCCACGTCGTCCTCCTTGGGGAAGGGCAGGCCGCAGATTACGTCGGTTTCCGGGTCGTCCAGCTGGGCCTTCAAAATGTCGGTTTCGGCAGTCGCCTCAATGGCGTACCGGGTGAGGGCGCTGGTGTAGCCGATGCCGCCGGAGGCTATGCCAGGGCCGCCCTCCACAGGCCGGGCAATGCCGGAGATCTTCAGACGGATACCTACATCCTCGCTATTGTAGAGGAAATCCATCCCCGTTTTGGTGGCGGACATATCGGTGTAGACGCCGTCCGCCGGATCATACTGGTAGTATTCCGACGGGAGGATCAGCTTGAAGCCCAAGGCACACAACTCCTCATAGCTCCAGCTAAGCTCGGGGGCCTCCACCGCCTCCCCCTTGGACATGGAGATCATGGCCTCCTCCATGTCGTCATGGGCCATCAGGCCCAGGGCGTACAGCATCAGGTCGGAGATCTCGTTGTTGCCGTCCACGAACAGGATCACCTCGTTGTGGCTCTGGGGCCAGCCGCCGTACAGCACCTCGTACTGGCCCTTTACCTGCTCGGACACCAGATCGCCGTCCTCGCCGGCCAGCAGCTCCTCCCACACGTCCATGGCGGAATACATGGAGCCCATCTGGTCGAAGTAGGAGCTGTAGTCCCCGCCGTACATGGCGGTCATGGCGTCCTGCATCAGGGTCATCACATCGCACTTGATGATGTCGCCGTTCTCGTCCTCGGTGTAGATGTCGAAGTTAAAATCGTAGCTGTAGTGGATGGCGGCTTTGTCCTTGATGCCGCCGCCCCCGTTGTCCAGATATTCCTTGAATGCCTCCAGGTTGTTGGTCTCCACCTCGGCGTTGAGCATGGAGTCCATCATGTTGTACATGACTGTGGACGCGTACACCCGGTCGGGGTCCTGGTTTTCCCCGCCCCCTTCCCCGTCCAATTCGCTGCGCCGCGCCCCCATGAGGGAAGCCATCAAAGCGGTCATGTCGGTGCTTTCCGCCTGGATGGTGATGGGATAGCTGGACAGGGTGTCCTCCTGCACCTTGTTAATGTATGCGTTGATGCCGGTGGACAGGGCCAGAATCAGCGCGATGCCGATGATGCCGATGGATCCGGCGAAGGCGGTGAGCACCGTTCGGCCCATTTTGGTGCGCAGGTTGGTCAGCGACAGGGACAGCGCCGTGAGGAAGGACATGGAGGTCTTGTGCTCCCCCCTGGCCTGCTTACCGGTGAGGACAGGGGTGGTCTGCTCCGAATGGTAGGGGTTGGAGTCCCCAGTTACCCTGCCGTCCTTCAGGGTGACGATGCGGGTGGAGTACTGCTGGGCCAGCTCCGGGTTGTGGGTAACCATGATCACCAGCCGGTCCCGGGCCACCTCCTTGAGCAGCTCCATCACCTGCACTGACGTCTCGGAGTCCAGCGCTCCCGTGGGCTCGTCGGCCAGCAGGATGTCCGGGTCGTTGATAAGGGCCCGGGCGATGGCCACCCGCTGCATCTGCCCGCCGGACATCTGGGAGGGCACCTTGTTCAGCTGATCCCCCAGCCCCACCCGCTCCAGGGCGGCTACCGCCCGGCGGCGGCGCTCGGCACGGGATACCCCTGCCAGCGTCAGCGCCAGCTCTACGTTGGCCAGCACCGTCTGGTGGGGGATCAGGTTATAGCTCTGGAACACGAAGCCGATGGAGTGGTTGCGGTAGGCGTCCCAATCCGCGTCCTTATACTCCTTGGTGGAGCGGCCGTTGATGATCAGGTCGCCGCTGGTGTAGCGGTCCAGCCCGCCGATGATGTTCAGGGTTGTGGTCTTGCCGCAGCCGGAGGGGCCTAAAATGGACACAAATTCGTTTTCCCGGAATTCCAGGTCGATGCCCTGGAGGGCGTTGATGGTGTTTCCGCCCAAGGTATACTGCTTGGTGATGTTGGATAGCTTCAGCATGGGTCCCGATCTCCTTTGGTTTTCTCAAAAAGATAGTCCAGCATTTGGTTGGCCGCCTGGAAGCCGCGCTCCAGCTCCTTCTTTCTGCCGGGGGGCAGTTCATTGAGCAGCACCAGAAAGTGATCCAGCCGCGCCTGGATGCGCTCTACCGTCTCCCGCCCCCTGGGGGTGAGGGAGACGGTGACCACCCGCCGGTCGGAACAGCGGCGGGCGCGAGTGAGGTAGCCCTCCCGCTCCAGCTTTTTGCACAGAGAGGAGGCGTTGGCTTGGCCCATACAGGTGACCTCGCTGATATCGCCTACCGCCGCGTCCTGCCGGACCAGCTGGAGCAGTACGCTGGCCTGGAGCGGCGTCAGCCCTTCCGCCTGGGCCACAGGCTCCAGCAGGCGGGCGGTTTTGGTTTTCAAAGTCTGGAACACGGTGAGGATGGAAATGCGGTCCTCCTCGCTCACAATAACACCTCCAACTATATTTGCTTCACATATATTAGCGCGGGCAAACCTTCCTGTCAAGGAAAATATATGTTGTTCATATATTGTTTACAGCGGGAAAAAGCCCCTCCCCGGAGGGGGAGAGGCCGGCGCCGGCTATTGATTGCCGGATAGGATGAAGCCCAGGATTGTCCCGCACAGTCCGCCGATGATGTGGGTGAGCTGGGAGATATTATCCCGCACGAAAATGGCGTCCCACAGTTCGCCGCCCAGATAGAACACGGCTACCAGGATCAGCGTGGTGGGGATGGTGCCGTTGCGCACCCCGCCGAAGGAGGACAGCAGGATCATCATGAATACAATGCCGGAGGCCCCCAGCAGGGCGGTGCCGGGGAAGAAAATGAACTGCACCAGGCCGGATACCAGCGCCGTGAACAGGATGGCCCACAGTACGTTCCAGCTGCCGAAACGGTCCTCCAGGTTGGGTCCCAGCACCAGAACCAGCACCATATTGCCAATATAGTGGGCGTAGCCGCTGTGGCCCAGCACATGGCCGAAGAAGCGCACATAGGCCAGCGGGTCGTTGAGGGGGCAGCGGTAGACGGAAAACAGGTAGGCGTTTGCCCAGCCGTTGGTAAAGTGGTTGGCCACCAACGCCAGCAGGGACAGCAGGGCGAAGGTGAGGGCCACGGGGGCGTTGTAGGAAATCCTCATAGTGGGCCGGTTCATGTTGTTTTGGGCCATAACGGTCACCTCGGAGTAAAAATTGCCAGCCGGACGCGCGAGCGCGTCCCGGCTGGCAACCATTATAACCGATTTAACTGGAAATGAAAAGGAAAATTTAATCCCTCTCGGCGATGGCGGTGTATTTCGATTGGGGCAGGTCGTAAACGGCGGGCTGTGCGCCCTCTTGGATCGCGCCGGGGGCGTGGGAGCCGGGTTTGACCGCGCCGCTGGGGGCAGGGGCATAGGCGTCCAAGTCGCCATCCTCGACAGGGGTGGCGCGATCCTCTGGGGCAACCGGGTCGGCGGCGGGCACATCGGGGGCGGGGCCTTTGACGCTCTCGTCTGTCAAAGTGTCCAGCTCGCCTGTGAACACCCGCACCCGGATGGCATCGCCATCGGGATCAAGCTGGGCCAGCTTCGCCAGCACCTCCCTGGGGATATCTTTGCCATTACTGTAAATATCCACGCCAAGGCAGTTTGCCGTCACATCCACGCCGATGCCGCAGGACAGCGCGTCACTGCCGCCGGTAATGGCGTCCACAACCGTGTCCTGGAGTGCGTACAGGTGCGCCAGATCGTATTTGACATCCTGGAACACCACCTCGCCGCCGCACCATTCCTGAATCTGGGCCTCCAGCTCTGGAGTGCGGAAGCCGTCCACGATAGCCACCGCCAGCTTGGCCTCGGGATAATAACTGTTGTCGATCCAGGCCCCGCCGTACCAGTCCGGGTTGGCTCCCGCCGGGTTGATGCCGCCGTTTTTCATGAGGCTGTCATACTGGGCCGCGGCCTTTTCCTGGACAGGGGCCTCCTGACTGGGGACATCGTAACCGGCGCCGTTGATGCCCCCGCTGTCCTCCCTACCCACATAGGCCCCGCCGGGCATGGTGCTGGGGTCGGGGGCGTAGACATCCTGCTGGTCCGGCGCGTTGATCTCCCCCGCCGGGGCCTTGAGCTCATCCAGCGTGTTCAGCGTACCACCGCCCTCCATCACGGTGTAACCGTGGAGCAGCGGGTTGACGGCCCGGTACACCGGGTAGGCCCCCAGCACCAGCGCCGCGCACGCCGCGCACGCCGCCAGCTTTTTCCATCCAAACCGGGGCTTCACCACATCGTTCCCCGCCTCCAGCACGTAGTCCTCATTTACATCGCCGATCAGATCCAAAAGCTCATGGTTTTTCATAGTTCAAATCCCTCCTGTTGAAGATGGACGCGCAGTTTTTGCCGCAGGCGGTGCAGCGTGGTGGTCACATGGGTGCGGCTCATGCGGAAGCACTTGGCCAGCTGCTCCGTGCTGTCCAAATACCAGTAGCGCCGCAGAAACAGGTCCCTGTCCCGCCGGGACAACCCCGCCAGAAAACCGTCCAGCGCCGCCCGGAACGCCTGCCGGTCCAGCGCGCCCTCCGGGGTCTCGCCGCCGGACACCACCTCGGACAGCTCGTCCAGGGCAAGCTGCACCTGTCCCCCGCCCCGCTTCCGGGCGTTCCCCGCCCTCAAGGCGCTCAGCGCCAGGTTTCGGGTAATCCGACCCGCGAAGCCCTTCAGTGATTGGGGGCGCTGGGGCGGGATGGACTGCCAGCATTTCAGCCAGGTGTCGTTGACGCACTCCTCCGCCGCCCCCGGGTCGTCCAGAATGCCCCGGGCGATGGCGGCGCAATATGCCCCATACTCCCGGCTGGCGGCCTCAATGGCCCCCTCGTCCCGGGCAAAAAACAGCTCGATCATGTGGTTGTCGTCCATGGTTCATCACTCCTTGAAAGGCCCTTTCACCCATAAAGACGCAATTGGGCCGGGAATGTCACAGGCGGCAGGGAAGATTTTTGAAGAAATACTCCGGACTGCCATTTATTCAAAAACTTCATATTTATTTTCCTTGCGGAAAAGTACAACATTTTTGTACTTCTTTCACCTTATAGCAGCTTTTCCTTTTCGTAAATCTCCGCCCGGTAGCGGAAGGTGGACAGCGGCATTCCGCACTCCTTTGCCGCCGCAGTCCCGCTGATTGCCCCGGCCTTCCACCGGCGGTAGACGCTGCGGTAGTTTTCCGGCAGCGGTCTGGGGGGCCTGCCGAGGCGGACGCCTCGGGCCCTTGCCGCCGCAATGCCTTCGGCCTGGCGTTGGCGGATGTTAGTGCGCTCGTTTTCTGCCACAAAGGACAGGATTTGCAGCACAATGTCGCTGAGGAAGGTACCCATCAAATCCTTGCCCCGCCGGGTGTCCAGCAGAGGCATATCCAGCACGACGATATCGACGCCCTTTTCCTTGGTCAGCAACCACCACTGCTCCAGGATTTCCCCATAATTGCGTCCCAGGCGGTCAATGCTTTTGACGTAGAGCACGTCATCCTTTTTTAGCTTCCGCAGCAGGCGTTTGTACTGGGGGCGTTCGAAATCCTTGCCGGACTGCTTGTCTACAAACAGGTTTTCCTCGGGCACCGCCGCCTCCCGCAGAGCGATGAGCTGCCGGCCCTCGTTTTGCTCCTTGGTGCTGACCCGGATATAGCCGTATGTATTTGAAATGGTTACCATCCCCTTATCTTTCTTCACGCAGCACCCGTGCAGATTGGACGCATTGGATGCTGCGAGAACAATTTGTCGGCCTTTCGGCTTTTTCCAGGTAATATCGTAACTGAGGATGTCCGCCAGTTCAATCATTGTGATGGGGAATGGAGGTTTTTTTGCGAAAAATCCCCCGGGCACAGATTTGGATCATCTGCGTCCGGGGATGAGAATCATAACTTCGCAGGCCCAGCTCAAGCCCAGAAACGGTTGTCACACACGTCCCAGGTAAGGGGGGTGCTCTCCTTGTCCACCAAGGGGCCCCGCCCGCATAGCCGGGCTGGAAAAACAGGTATAGTAATATCACTTGAAAAGCATCTCAAAGAATGATATAATAAAGGCATGAGTTATCCAGTAAAATATAGAGAACGCACAATAGAATATCGTGAGGAAGGACACACATTGGAAGAAACAAGCAAGACCTTCAAGGTAGCAGTCTCAACGATCCGAAAATGGGAAAAGCAATTAAAAGAGAAGGGAGATTTAAAGCCAAAAGTACCGGTCCGCGGCAGTAAGAAGATAGAGCCCGATAAGCTAAGAGCATATGTGGCGGAACATCCAGATGCGTATCAGACAGAAATCGCCAAGGAATTTAACTGTTGCCAGTCAGCGGTTC
>CAJTVM010000065.1 GCA_910579595.1 uncultured Oscillospiraceae bacterium | reverse complement strand
AGTTCGCCACCTTCACCATGGAGAACCGGATCACCTTGTCCCCGCAGATAAAGCCCTGCTGGAATACTTCGACAATGGTGTTCTCGCCGCTCTCCTCGTCGTCCACATGCATCACGGCGTTGTGGCGGTTGGGATCGAAGGTCTCACCCAGGGCGGGGATCATCTCCACACCCAGCCCCGCCAGCGCGTCCTGAAGCCCCTTCATGGTCATCTCCACGCCCTTTTTGTAGGCCTCGTCGGCGGTTTCCTGCTTCATGGCCCGCTCCAGGTTGTCGAACACCGGGAGGAACGCCGCCACGGTCTGGGCCTTCGCCTCCGTCCAGGCGGCCTCCTTCTCCTTGGCGGTGCGCTTGCGGTAGTTGTCGTACTCCGCCGCCAGACGCAGATACTTGTCCGCCGCCTCCGCCAGCAGCTGGCCCTTGTCCTTGGGGGACTTGGCTTCCGTCTTGGGGGCCTCGGCCCCCTTCGCCTCGGGGGCTTCCGCCGCTTCCGGGACCTCAGCGGCCTCCGGGACCTCCTGATCGGGGACTTCGGCGGTCTCGTCCCGCGCGTCCTCGGGGACGGGATTTTCTTTCCTCTTGTCTTTAGCCATTGGTGTTTATTCCTCCTTTTCCGGCGTACCGGGGGGCAGCTCCGGCTGCCCGAACAGCTTGGACAGACCGTCCGCCACATAGGACAGCTTGGCGGCTACCTTGGCATAGTCCATCCGGGTGGGGCCCACCACGCCGATGACCCCCTTCATGCCGTCCCCGATGTCATAGCTTGCCAGCACCACGCTGGTGTCCTTCAGTTCGTCGGCCACGTTTTCCGGACCGATGAGGATCTTGGTGTCGTCCCCGTCCAGGGCGGGCAGCGCCAGCGCCTGAGCCAGCGCCCTGTCCTCCGACAGGTAGCTCATCAGCTTCTGGGCCTTGCCCACGTCCTGGTATTCGGGGTGGTCCAGGATGTGGCTGGCCCCGGCGGTATACACGGGGCTGTTTTCCAGGCTGTCCAGCACCTCCATGGCGAAGGACACCACCAGGGAGATCAGCCCGTAGGAATTGCCCGCCGCGTGCTCCGCCACCCGCATCAGCTCCGGGGTAAGCTGATCCAGGGTCTTGTCCACGAACGCAGTGTTGAGCAGGGTAGTGAGCAGCTGAAGCTGGGGCTCAGACAAATTGGCCGGCAGCCGGAACAGCTTGTTTTTCACTACGCTGCTGTCCGTCATCACCACGGCGATGAAGGAGGCGCTGTCCACTAAAATCAGGTCGAACCGCTTGATGGTCAGCCGCCGGGAGCCCTCCGCCAGGGCAAAGGCGGGATAATTGGTGAGCTGGGATACCATGCGGCCCGCCTGGTTGATCACGTTGTCCAGCTCCTGCATTTTCAGGTGGAGGGCCTCGTTGATCTGCTTCGTCTCCTCCAGGCTCAGCCGCTGCTCCTCCATCAGCTCGTTGACATACAGCCGGTAGCCCTTGGGGGAGGGAATCCGTCCGGCGGAGGTGTGGGGCTGCTCCAGATAGCCCTGCTCCGTCAAATCGGCCAAGTCGTTGCGAATGGTGGCGGAGGATACCTTCAGCCCCGCCAGCGACGTCAGTGCCTTGGAACCCACCGGCTCCGCCGTCTCAATATAGCTTTCCACCACGGCCCGCAAAATTTTCTTCTTGCGTTCACTCAGTTCCAATACCCAGCCTCCCCTCTCGGGTTTAGCACTCAGTTTGCTCGAGTGCTAAAGATAATGTACCACCACCCCCCGAAATTGTCAATAGCCCAGTTGTAAATTAAATGTGAATGGTTGTTTATGCGAAAAAGCCGCCCCGTTTTCGCACACCACCCCCGGGATTGCTGACAGCCTGCCGCTGCACATTTCGGTGCAACCGGCAAAAAAAGGGCTTCCTTTTCCCTGGCAATCGTAGTATGATATAAAAATACATGGATATTTCTGCACAGCATTTTTATGGAGGTTACTAATGATACAATTGCTTGCGTTAAACGCCTCTCCCAACCCGGCGGAGAGCGTCCCGCCCACCCTATGGGAAACCGTGGCAAAGGGCGTCAAATGGTTTTTCACCAGCCTCTCCCCCGCCTTTGCCTGGGCGGTTCTGGGGATTTTGATCTGCGGGGCCTTTTTCGGCTATTACTGGTACTGCCTGCGCCCCCGGCCCCGCAGCCTGGAATGGATCGCCATGGCGGAGGAAAAGTCCGGGCCCCGGCGTATAACCCTCACCCTCCCCCACCACCCCATGGAAAAGCGGGATGTCCTGCCCGTGCTGCTGCTGACGGCGGTGTACGCCTTCACCGCCTTTTTCCAGTTGGGCGATTTCAAAGCCCCCCAGAGCCTGGTGAAGTTCCAGCAGGGGGATCGCTATGAGTTTTCCTACAACGAGCCCATCACCCTGGACGCCATCTCCTTCTACACCTCTCTGGGCACCGGGTACTACACCCTGGAGTGGGAAACGGAGGAAGGCGCCTGGCGAAGCATCCGGCCGGAGCAGCCCTACAATTCCCTGCTGAAATGGAAGGTTCTGGATCTGAACAGCCAGCTGGACGAAAAGGGCCTGGAGATCACCAAAGATAATCAGAACATTGGCGCGGCACCCCTCGGCCCCATCACCGCCTCCCGCTTCCGGATCACCGCCGCCAGCACCCACCGGAGCGAGGGCCTGTGGATGGCGGAGCTGGCGCTGTGGAGCGATGGCAAGCCCATGCGGCCCAACCGGGCAAGCGAGGAAATCTGGAACCTATTCGACGAATACAGCCTGTGGACGGACAAATACACCTACATGAACTCGTCCTACTTCGATGAAATCTACCACCCCCGCACCGCGCTGGAGCACTTGAACAACGTCTATCCCTACGAGGTGTCCCACCCGCCCCTGGGCAAGCTGATTTTGTCCATCGGCATCGCCATCTTCGGCATGGCGCCCTTCGGCTGGCGCTTCATGGGTACGCTCTTTGGCGTGCTGATGGTGCCCATCCTCTATATCTTTCTGAAAAACCTCTTCGGCAAAACCCCGGCAGCCCTGTGCGGCACGGCGCTGTTTACCTTCGACTTCATGCACCTGGTGCAGACCCGCATCGCCACCATTGACACCTACGGCGTGTTTTTCATCCTGGTGTCTTACTACTTCATGTATCGCTGGCTGGCCGTCCCCGCGGGGAAGAAACTGCGGCACTATATTCTGCCCCTGTTCCTCAGCGGACTGTTCTGGGGCGTCGGCTGCGCCTCCAAGTGGACGGTGGTGTACGCCGGACTGGGGCTGGCCCTGCTGTGGCTGCTTGGCATGATCTTCAAGCGGGGCGACTGGCATGAGGCGGAGATCCGCGCCCAGACCCAGCCCGTCCCCCCCGAAGTCCGCCAGGAGGTAACCCAGGCTATGTTCCAGGAGGCCCCGCCCCCCTGGGAGCCCCCCCATATTCCCTCCTTCACCGTCCATGTCTGGGGCACCATCGGCCTTTCTGTGTTGTTTTTTGTGGTGATCCCGGTGTGCATTTACACGATGTCCTATTTCCCCTACGCCGCGGCCAGGGGCAATACCGGCGGCTTCTTCGGGATGGCCGGGGAGTCCCTCCGCTGGCTGTTCACCCAGCTGCCCGCCCATCTGGGAAACCTGCCGGAGCATATGTCCCAGGTCGCCCAGGACATGGCTGCGGAGGGCAAAACCCCCGGCCTGCTGGATCGGGTATCCGGTTTCTTCAACGTTATCCCCAGCGACAGTGCCAACCCGGTGGATATCATGCTGAAAAACCAGTACTTCATGCTCACCTACCACCAGGGCGTTCATACCCCCCACCCCTACGCATCCTACTGGTATCAATGGATTTTCGACGCGCGGCCCATCCTGTACTACCGGGATCTGGACGTGCCCGGGATGCGCAGCCTGTTCGCCTCCTTCAACAACCCCCTGGTGTCCTGGGCGGGACTGCTGGCCTTCTTCGGCGTGGCGATCCAGACTGTCCGGAACAAGTGCGGCAAGGGTCTGTTCATCCTGATCGCGATTCTCTCCCAGTTCCTGCCATGGACGTCCATTGGGCGGATCTTGTTCGCCTACCACTACTTCCCCACAGTGCTGTTCCTGTGCTTCGCCATCACCTACCTGATGGACGGCATGCTGGAGCGGAAACGGAAGGGGTACAAGCTGGCGGTCTACGGCTTCACCGGCTGCGCGGCGGGGCTGTACTTTATCTTCTACCCGGAGCTCACCGGACTCAGCGTGCCCAACTGGTACGCCACCTTCTTCCTGCGCTGGTTCCCCAGCTGGCCTCTGTAGCCCTGCCGGGGGCGGGCACTGGAACCCCGTTTTCATTTCAATTGTAAGGTGATTTTTAATGTATCTCTGCGACATTCACAGCCACACCAAGCTCTCCCCGTGCAGTAGTGCGGAGCTGTCCGATACCGCCCGTGCCGCCATCGACGCGGGGCTTCAGGAATTCTGCGTCACCGACCACTGCGATCTGCTGGGCGTCCACGGGGAGTCCTGCGCCCAGTTCGACTGGCCCGCCGCCAAGGAGCAATACCATACTGTCAAGGCAGATTTGGGCGATCAAATCACTCTCCGCTTAGGGCTGGAGCTGGGTTCCGCCCCCTTTGATCCGGACACGGCCCGGGCCGTGCTGGCCCAGGGCGGCGATGAGCTGGACTTCGTACTGGGTTCCCTCCACAACTGGATCGGCATAGAAGGCGGACTGGATTTCTACTATTCCGACTACCACGACAACCCCAGCCTGGCCCGCCAGGCGGTGGAAAACGCCCTGGATCACACCTGGGCGCTGGTGGCAGAATGCCCCGACTGCTACGACAGCCTGGCCCACATCGTCTATCCCCTGCGGTATATCCATCGGGATGGAATCGAGCTTTCCCTGGCAGACTATGAGGAGCGGGTACGGGTTATTTTTACCCAGGTGGCAAAAACCGATCACGCCATGGAGGTCAACGTCTGCCGGGGACGGGATCTGGACTGCTGGATCCCGTTGCTTCGCTGGTTCAAGGAGTGCGGCGGGGAATTAGTCACCGTGGGGGCGGACGCCCACCGGGCCGGGGACGTGGCCAAAGGCATCCCCGAAGCCTTGCATTTGGTAAAGGCGGCTGGATTTGACTGCATCACCACCTTTGTCGGGCGAAAGCCCGTGCTGCATAAATTGTAAAGGGAAAGGACTTGATAAGATGAAAATTTCCATCGCCTGCGATCACGGCGCGTTTGATCTGAAGGAACGCCTCAAGGCCCATCTTGCGGAGCAGGGCCACGAGGTGGTTGACTGCGGCACCAGCAGCCTGGACAGCTGCGACTACCCCGATTTTGCCCGCCCCGCCGCCCAGATGGTGGCGGACGGAACCTGTGACAAGGGCGTCGTCCTCTGTACGACTGGCATCGGCGTGTCCATGACGGCCAACAAGGTGCGGGGCGTACGATGCGCCCTGTGCCACGACCCCCTGTCCGCCGAGATGACCCGCCGCCACAATGACGCCAACGTGCTGGCCATGGGGGCGCAGATCATCGGCGGCAACCTGGCCGAGCGGATTTTGGACGTGTTCCTATCCACTGAGTTTGAGGGTGGACGCCACCAGCGCCGGGTAGACAAAATTATGGAGACAGAGCAGTGAGCACCGCCATCGACCGGGAAAAGCTGGCGGAGTGCTTCGGTTACTGGTGCAAAAAGCTGCGCCTCACCCCCGGCTGGGATGTGCGCCTGGAGTGGGTGGAGAACCCCGGCTGGCCCAAGACCGGCGACATCAAAATCGACTGCGATGACAGAAAGGCCATCCTGATGCTCAACGCCGCCAATCCCAGGCAGGAAAATCTGGAGGAGGACATTGTCCACGAGCTGATGCACCTGAAGCTGTACCCACTGGACCAGGTGACGGAAGCCCTCATCACCAGCCAATTCGAGGAGGGCGCCCCGGCCCGGAGCTTTGCCTACCGGCAGTTTTTCACCAGCCTGGAGATCACGGTGGAGGAGCTTGCCAAGTGCTTCCTGCTGGAGTTTGGAGAGGACCGGGAGCTGTCCTTCGGGCGGTGCGCCAAAGAAAAGTCCTTCAACGAGCTATACGATGGATTGAACAACTTAGAGTAAAACAAAGGGGAAGCCAAAACAAAATGTTTTGGCTTCCCCTTTATTCTTTCAGCAGTTCGTCCAGTTCCTCCGGCGTATACAGCGCGTTCAGCGCCGCCAGCAGGGCCTTGGCGCTCATGTGCTCGGGCAGCTCCAATCTGCGCAGCAGCGCCGCCCGCCGCTCCGCCGCGTCGGGTGTCCCGGACAGACCCAGGGCAAACAAATCCGCCGGGGTCAGATCCCCCTGCTCACGGGTTTGCGCCTCCCCGTCCAGCACCGTGGCCCCGGCCCGGAGGATAGCCTCCCGCAGCACGTCCGGGGGCATCCCCTCCACGCCTAATTTGCCCTCTTTGCCGGGGGCGCGCTTGCGCCGCTCCTTGCCGTACACGTCGGGAACATAGGCGTGCTTGAGCTGCCCCTTAGGGATGGCTCCCTTCAAATAATTGCGGATGACAAACCCCGCCCCGTCTGGGTCTGTTAGGATGATCAGTCCCCGCTTTGCTGCCAGCTTCCGCAGCAGGGCCAGCCGTTCGCCGTCTTTGAACACGCCGAACCCGGCGGTGTCCAGAATCAGGGTGTCCACCACCCCCGCCAGCGCCGCCTTGTCATACCGGCCCTCCACCACGATGGCCTCCTGAATCTTCATATCAATCCCCCAAAAACCAAGCTGTTCCGTTGTCGAGCGGGGATAGAACGATGATATCCCTGCCGGTAACGAGCTTAAGGTCCTTTTTGGTTACTTTTTCTTTCAATAAAAAGTAACCGCCACCCGGCGGCCGGACGCCAGCTCCATGAGCAGGCCGGTGAGCACCTCGCCCTCCTGGCCGTAGGAGCTTTTCAGCACAATGTCCGTCTCGGCGCACCGCCGCACCGCGTACCGGCACCAGGGCAGGGAAAACCGTCGGGCGGCCTCCATCAGCTTGTCCACCTGGTAGCTGGATTTCATCCCCCAGAGCTCCATAAATTCCCCCCGGCTTTTTCCGGCGTCCAGGTACAACCGCGCCGTATAGAGCTGCCGGAAATATTTGCCCATCACCGACAAAATCATCACTGGGGCTTCCCGGCTGTGGAGCAGATCCGCCAGTACTGACGCCGCCTTGTCAAAGTCCTTCCGGGCCATGGCATCGGTCATCTGGTACACCACCGCCTCTACCTTAGGGATAGCCACCGCGTCCATGTCCGCCCGCGTCACCCGCTTATTTGGCGCGTAGGCGGAGATTTTGCCGATCTCGGCGGACAGGTCGTGCATCAGATCCCCCACCAGGAAGATCAGGTATTCCGCGTCCGACGTATCCGCCGATTTCCCCGCCTTCTCAAATTGGCGGCAGATCCACGCCGCCAGGGTTTTCTGCTCCTGCCGCTGGAAATTGACCGCCGCACCCTCCTTTTTCACCAGTGCGGCCAGTTTGGAGCGCCCGTCCGGCTTATAGGCCAGCAGATCGTACACAAACACCAGGCAGCAGTAGTCCGGCAGATTGGACAGCAGCTCCACCAACCGTTCCTTGGCTTTGTCCCCCTGCCCGAATAGATCGAAATCGGTAACCACCACCAGGGTGCGCTCACTCATCATGGGCAGGCAGTCCACCGCCTGTTCGATCCAGTCCACCGAGCACTCCTTCCCCTGGGCGGTGTGGAGGTTAAAATCCTCCAGCCCCGCGGGGAGGATGGCCTGCTTGAGCCGGTTCAGGCAGTCATCCCGCAAAAACGCCTCCTCGCCGTACAGCACGTACAGACGCTTTGGGGCCCCTTCCTTGATTGCCCGCTTCAGCTCCCGCATGGCAGTGTTGTCCACTTGTTTTTTCTTGGGCGGCATTGCGCTCCCCCATTTCCTATGATATCCCGACGGCTTCACCCCGCACCCACACGGTGACGGAGCCCTCCTCGTCGGTGCGGTAAATCTCCGCGCCCAGCGCCTCCAGGCGATCCAGCGTCTCTGGGGCCGGGTGGCCGTAGGAGTTGTTGGCCCCCGCCGAGATCACCGCCAGCTCCGGGGCCGCAGCCCGCAGGAATTCCTCGCAGCTGGAATTTTTAGAGCCGTGGTGGCCCACAATCAGCAGCTCAATATCCGGGATGTTACAGTATTTTACCAGCATTTTCTCCACAAACGCGTCCGCGTCCCCGGTGATCAACACATCAAAATCCCCGGCGGTGCACAGAGCGAACTGTCCCGCCTCGTTGGAGGCGCCGCCGCCCAAGGGCGGGTACAGGGTGACGTCCGCCCTGCCCAGCGGCAGATTTTCAATGGCATCCACCACAAGAACCTCCGCGCCCTCCCGCCGGGCCAGCTCTGTGAGAAACGCCGCGTCCTCGGGGTCGGTATCCCCCGCCGGGATGGCCACCCGCGCAACCTTCATGCGGTAAAACAACTGCTCCACCCCGTTGAAGTGGTCGCTGTCAAAGTGGGTGAGCACCAGCAGATCCAGCCGGGTGCGGCCCTGGGCGGCAAAGTAGTCGGCGGCGATATCCCCGGCGCTCCGTGAGCCACTGCCGCCGCAGTCCACCAGTGCTGTCTCTCCCCCAGAGATCAGCGCGGTAGACGAGCCCTGTCCTACATCCAGCGCGGTGACGGTGAGATCCGCCGTGTCCGTCTCCAGCCGGCCCAGCCCGATGGCGGCGCATAGCAGCAAAATCAGTGCGCACACCGGGAACAGGGGACGCTTGGGGCGCTCCTTGCCCAGAAATGCCGCCGCTAACACCAGGTACACCGCCGCCAGCCAGATCACGCAGTACTGGCTGTCGGCGCCCAGGGAGGCAAAGGGAAACTTGCCCAACAGCAGCGCCACCCACCGGGCATAATGGCCCAGCAGTCCGGCAATGGATCCCAAAAATGCGGCGATAGGACCCAAAAACGGAATAGAAATGCCAAACAGCGCGGAGAAAGCCGAGGGAATGGCCGCCAGTGTTCCCAGCACCAGGCCGCACACCATCAGGGCGCTCAGCGCCCACAGCGCCAGCACACCGGACAGGGGCGAGAGCAGCACAATCTGCCCGAAGTACAGCGCCGTCAGCGGCACGGTGAACAGCATGGCTCCCAAGGACGCGGACACACCGCTGATCAGCGTCCGAACCGCCTTCCACAGGGCCAGTTTTCCCTTTTTCTCTTGGGCGGGACGCCTGCCCTTCCAGGGCTTGTACATCCACCGGAACAGCGGATCCGCCACCAGCAGAATCCCCGCCACCGAGGCAAAGGAGAGCTGCAAACCAACGCTGGCGGCGGCAAAGGGGTTCTGGATCAGCAGAAACAGCAGGGCAAAGGCCAGGGCCGAGGGCGCGTCCCCCTCCCGGCGGGCGATGGGCGCGAACAGCAATGTGCTCTGCATGATCACCGCCCGGAACGCCGATGGCGTACCGCCCGCCATAAGGGCGTAAAACGCCAGCAGCGGAACCATGGCCAGCGCCGCTTTCCGCCTGCGCCCGCACAGTACCAGCACCATCTGCACCAAAAAGCCGATGTGCAGGCCGGACACCACAGCCGCGTGCATCAGCCCCGCCCGGTTGAAGGCGGAGTACAGCGTATCGTCCAGCCCGGTCTTGTCGCCCAGGGTGACGGCGGCGGCAATGGGGGCCGCCGTCCCGTCAAAGACGGCGTAGATTCCCTCGCGCAGCTTGCGGGCGCACAGGACGGGCCAGAGGTGGATGGGAACGCGTCCGGCGCGTGTGATTTCCGGCGCGTCATTGCAGTAGGCCAGCAGGTACACGCCTTTGGCGGTGTAGTAGGTGGTTTCATCTCCGTAGGCGTGGGCAGACAGCTTCACCCGGGCGGTGCAGGCCACCCGATCGCCGGGTTTTAGCCCGCCCCAGTCCCCGGTACCGTACACCACCGCGTCCGGGGCAAAAAATCCGCCGTCCAGATGGACGGTCATGGAATACCCGCCGATGGAGGTGGGCGCCGGGTAGGAAGCCACCTCGCCGGACAGGACCGTCCCCTCCCCCACCCAAGCTTCCGCCGGGGCGCGGAACAAGGCAAAATACGCCCCGGCCCATCCGAGGGCCAGCAAACCTCCCAGGGCCAGCGCCAGCACCCGCCGGGAAACCTGGAACATCAGGTGCACGGGCAGGACGCCCTTCTCCCTTGGCCGGCGCAAAAGAAGGGGGCTGCCGCTGAACCTTGACCGCACAGCCAGCCACAGCCCCAGTGCCGCCGCCAGCAAAACGGCGGCAGTCACCGCCGGGATCAGGCCCAGTCCCCGATAGCTCGCCCACAGGCAGGCGGCGGCAAACCCAGCCGCAAACCATGCAAGCCTGCGCATACCGCCGCCCCCTTCCCGCAAAAATCCTCCTTCTATTGTAGCCGCTGGAACGGGACAAGTCAATGCGGGTTGGGAAATTTGCTTCCGGCGCCTCTTTGCAAAATGAATCTTTTTTCTTGACTTTCCCCCCGGCAGGCGGTTAAATGATAGGGATAGATTAGGGATACAGGGAGGACATACCCATGAAAATCCTGATTGTGGAGGACGAAAAACCGTTGGCGGAGTCGGTAAAGGCCCTGCTGGAAAAGCAGGGCTTTGAGGCGGACTGCGTCTACGACGGCCTCAGCGGCGTGGAGCACGCCCGGCTGGGGGTCTACGATTTGCTGATTCTGGACGTGATGCTGCCGGGGATGGACGGGCGGCAGGTGGCAAAGCTGGTGCGCTCCGGACGGTGCGGCACGCCCATTTTGATGCTTACCGCCCTGTCGGGGGTGGATGATCGGATCGCGGGGCTGGACGCCGGGGCGGACTACTATCTGGCAAAGCCCTTCGACAGCCGGGAACTGCTGGCCTGCGTCAACGCCCTGCTGCGCCGCCAGGGGGGGCAGGTGGACGAGCTGGCCCTGGGCAACACAGCGCTGGAGCTGGTCTCCTGCACGCTGGTGTGCGGCGAAAAGAGCGCCCGGTTATCCGCCAAGGAGTTTGATGTGATGCGCTTCCTCCTGGGGGCAAAAAACGGCATCTCATCCAAGGAGGCCATCCTGGCCAAAGTGTGGGGGTACGATTCCAACGCCGTGGAGAACCATGTGGAGGTATACGTGGGCTTCCTGCGAAAAAAGCTGGCCAGTATCGGCTCCAACATCCGCATTGAGGCTGTCCGGCGGCTGGGCTACCGGTTGGAGGTGGTTGAGGACTGAGCGCCCCCCTGCGGTGGTGGACTTTGCCCGCCGGATCTGCTATAATGTATTAAATGTCAAAAATCGTGGCGCAAAGAGAGAATGGAGGGGCCTGCCATGGTATGCAATGTGACTTCTCTGGGGCTGTACGGGGTGATGGGCTATCCCGTCACGGCTGAATGCGCCCTGTCCGGCGGCCTGCCCGCTTTCGATGTGGTGGGTCTGCCCGATGCCGCCGTGAAGGAGGCCAGGGAGCGGGTGCGCTCCGCCATTAAGTCCAGTGGGTTTGACTTCCCCGTTTCCCGGATCACGGTAAACCTGGCCCCCGCCGACCGGCGCAAGGCGGGAACGGTGTACGATCTGCCCATACTCGTGGGCATCCTGGCGGCGGGGGGGCAGCTGCCGCTGAAGGGGGAGCCGGACTCCGCCTTCCTGGGCGAACTGTCCCTGGACGGGCGGCTGCGGCCGGTGTCCGGCATCCTGCCCATGGCGCTGGCGGCGAAACGGGCGGGGATCACCCGGCTGTTTCTCCCCGCCGACAACGCCCCCGAGGCCACCTTGGCCGATGGCCTGGAAATCATCCCCGTGGGCACGGTGAAGGAGCTGGCGGAGCACCTCACCGGGGAAGCCCCTATCCCTCCCGCCCCGGTGTGGCAGGAGGCGCTGGCTCCCATGCGAGGTCCCGACTTCAACGAAGTCAAGGGTCAGGAGCACACCAAACGGGCGCTGGAGGTCGCCGCGGCGGGCGGACACCATGTGCTCATGTCAGGCAGCCCCGGCTCTGGCAAGTCCATGATGGCCAAGCGCCTACCCTCCATTTTGCCGGATCTGACCCGTACGGAGGCTCTGGCCTGCACGGAAATTTACTCCGTCATGGGGCTGACCTCCAAGGAGCATCCCATGGTGCGCCGCAGGCCCTTCCGATCCCCCCACCACACCATCTCCGCCGCCGGGATGACCGGGGGCGGCGCCTCCCCCCGGCCGGGGGAGATCTCCCTGGCCCACAACGGGGTGCTGTTTCTGGATGAGCTGCCCGAGTTCCACTCCGACGTGCTGGAGGTACTCCGCCAGCCCCTGGAAGACGGGCAGACCCAGATTTCCCGTGTGTCCGGCTCGGTGACCTACCCCAGCCGGTTTATGCTGGTGTGCGCCATGAACCCGTGCCGGTGCGGCTGGTACGGCCACCCCTCGGGGCGGTGTACCTGTACCGAGCAGTCGGTGCGGCGGTACTTATCCCGTTTGTCCGGGCCAATGCTGGACAGGATTGACATCTGTGTAGACGTGCCCGCCCTGGACTACGACGAGTTGTCCGGCGCCTCCGCCCCGGCGGAGGACTCGGAGGCCATCCGGGCGCGGGTGAACGCCGCCCGTAACCTCCAGACCGCCCGGTTCGGCCCGGACGGCCCCGCCTGCAACGCACAGATGGGCCCCAAGGAGCTGCGGGCGTACTGCAAGCTGGACGAGCCGTGCCAGCGGCTCATCCGGGGGGCATATGACAGGCTGGGGCTGACGGCCCGCGGGTACGACAGGATCCTGCGGGTGGCCCGCACCATCGCCGATCTGGACGGGGATGAGGATATCGCCGTCCACCATCTGGCGGAGGCGCTGCAATACCGTCCGCCGGAGCATCTGCGGGCCTGATCCGGTGTATGAAAAACCGGGGAGATTTCAAAAGGAAGGGCGGCTCACCGGCGGCAAGGAGGACGGCGTAGTAGGCGTCGTACACCCCCACTGTGTCCATCCCCGCCTTCGTGGCGGCGGCGCAGTTATCCGGGCTGTCGTCAAACAGGGTGCAGTCCGACAGGGGTGTCCTCACCAGCTCCCCCAGCCGCACAAAGCACCGGGGATCCCGCTTTTCCAGGCCGATTTCCTCGGCAAAGACCACCGGCCAGAACAGATCCGTCAGATTGAACCGCTCCAGCACAATCCGGCACAGGGAGGGGCGGCAGGCGGTGAACATGGCCATAGGCTGGCCCTGGGCCGCGATGGGTAGATGGAGCGGGACACCGTATTTGTGTATTCCTGCGTTGCGGCCAGCCATTTTGCGAAGAGATGGCAAATGTCAAGTAATTTATGCGAAAAAACTATATAATATTTTAAGCGGCGAGTCCGACGGCCTCGGAGAACACGCACACGGCGCTCCTAAAGCCTAAAATCCCTCGTGGGCAATTGTTGAGCCATGTCTCGGCGGCTTTGACCTTGGAGGCCCTCACTTTGTCGAAATCCGTACCTTTCGGAAACTTCCGGCGTATCATGCGGTTTATATTCTCGTTAGTCTCCCTCTCGCAATCCGTGTACGGGTGACAGTAGTAAACGACCGTCCGCTTTTTCCCTTTCCTCCGGCGGCTCCGCTCGAGTCCCTCGCAATCTGCAAACTCCGAGCCGTTGTCGAAAGTAATAGACTTGAATATCCTCGGGAAGTCCGCGCCGAAACGCCTCTCGAGTTTGTCCAGCGCCCGGACGACGCTCTTTGTAGTGCCGTCCGGTATTTTTATAATAATCCCGTTCCGGGTAGCCCGCTCGGAGAACGCGCGGAGTCGCGCCTTTGAGCCCTTTTTCCCGACGACTGTATCGCCCTCCCAATGCCCGCCCGACCTCCTCGCGGGTCTCGACTTCCGGCGGGCGCTCCTCGATACTACGGCCCCGAGGAGCACGTTTCTCCCGTACTTTCTTATACTCCCGCTTGCGCTGGCCTTTCTCCGGGAGGTCTTTATTTGTGATCTTTAGCTTGTCCCTCATGTGCTTTATGATCTTGTAGCAAGCCCGTCGGATAACCGCGCCGTTTTTCCCGTAGCGAAAACGCACCTTTAGGAAAGTAAAGCCTCTCGAGAGCTTGATTATCTGCGTCTTATTCTCGTTTAGCTTTATCCCGAGCTCGGCCCAAAGCCTCTTGATATGCTCGAGGCACTCCCGGAGCTTTTTCTTTGACCGATGGGTAATACACCCGTCGCTCGACTAAATCAAACTTATAAAAGCCCTTTGACCGAAAGCGCCCAGCGAGTAATTCGTCGTACGTTTTGTTGACGTTCGCGAGTGTGCTCGCCTTGTACCTTTGTGTGCTCGCTTTCCACCCTATCTAAACCCGCCGCACGGCTCTACCATTGCCACTTTAACAATAAATTTCATGGTATAAGTAATCCCCTCTCGGATTTATTTCGCCGACTTTCTCCGGCCTCTGTTCCTGATAGAGAGCCGTACCGCCCGCTCCGCCGCCTCCGCCGAGTACGCCGGGCGGAAATGCTTGTCGAGCTCGCCCGTCTCGCCCCGCTTGAGCTCCCGGTAAATGGTCGCGGTCGTTACCCCGACCGCCGCCGCGATTTCGCTCGGCCTCATATCGTCGTTATAGAGCCGCTCAATTTCCCGCCGCTTGCCGAGCGTCAAACAAATTCCCGCCATTTTCCCGCCTCCTCTCTCTGTTTTTCGATAAAAAAATAGTACGTCCGAGCTAAATAGCTCTTTCGCACTTAATGATATACCGCGCCCATTTTGCAAAGAGATGCAAAAAAGGCTTGACAATGGACGTCGAAACGGCTATAATATAGTTCATTCAGTTGACAGACAAATTAAATGGACGATTAGCTCAGCTGGTATGAGCATCCGCTTGACGTGCGGGAGGTCACAGGTTCGAGTCCTGTATCGTCCACCAAAATGTGTTGACAAAAAAGATGCACGCAAAAAATCCGCACCTATGTGCGGATTTTTTGCGTATTAACCGCGCGTTTTCCCAAAAAGCAAGAAGAAAATGAGTGCATTTCCAAAAACAGGATACGTGATTTCAAAATTACGTTTTGGAGATGCAAATTTGAGCAAAAACCATGCTTTTGAGAGTCTGAAATAAGGAAAAAACTGTGGTAGGGGCTCGAACTCCCCCACACTCAAACCGCCTGCAGTCTGCTGAAACTCCGGCAGACCGTGGGCGGTTTTTGCGTTTTCCCGACAAGCTGTCCCGTTTGGTGCTTATGCTTGGTCTGTGCGTCATTCCTTGGTGGTTGTGGTAATAGCTTTATCATCAGCTCTCGTCTATACTGGGTTCACAAACAAAAGAAAGGAGAGCAACCACCATGGCAGAGACAAAGAACCTCTGTGCTCAGATCAGCTTAGACCTGCATCAAAAAATCTGTGTCAACGCCGATATGAAATTGTAAGAAAACGCCGAAGAAATTTTGTCGTTT
>CAJTVM010000064.1 GCA_910579595.1 uncultured Oscillospiraceae bacterium | reverse complement strand
AGAACCATGCCAGTATTCCGCGTGGAGAGGAACAAAGGATACATGGTGGTGTCGAACCATCACCTGCGGAATAAAGACCTATGATTGCCGCCACGGAGATCAACATTTTGGATCCGGACGGGGTCCTGCTTGGCGGTGGGGTGTCGGCGATGCGGGGCTTTCCCACAGACCTTTTGACCGCTAAAATACGCGAGCATACCAGGAAGCCTTACCCCACTGAAAATCTGAACGCCATCTGTACCCAGGACGATGAGAAAAAGGCGCCATCGGCGCGGCCCGCTACGCTTGGCAAAGGATGGGCAAAAAGGCTATGCTTCATTCTCCCACGCGCTTTTCAGCAGGCGAAGGAACTCTTTGGACACCTTTGAAAAAACCTGATACTTTTTCCACACGATACAAAGTTCCGCCTCCAAGGTGGGATACAGGGGCCGGAAGCAAAGCTCACTGTCCCCGACGGTGTTGATGATCTTGTCCAACGCGATGGCATACCCAAGCCCCTTTTTTACAAAGAGGGACGCATTAAAAATCAGGTTATAGGTCATAACAATATTCAGCTTGCGGATATCTTTCTTCAGCCAAGCCACCATATCGCTGCTTGTGGATGCCTGATGCGATGCAATCAAAGGCTTATCCCATAGATCCTCTGCACACACGGCATCTTTCTCTGCCAACGGGCTGTCCTTCCGCATAAGGATACCCCAAGTGTCACGGATGGGCAGCCGCATATAGTCATATTTGCTCACATCCACCGGCCCCACCAGAAGGCCAAAGTCAATCAGGCCCTTATCCAGCCGCTCCATTACGATTTCAGCATCGCCGCTGTAAATGTGGTAGTGGATTAACGGATACCTTTTTTGCAGCTTTTCAGCTGCCTGGGCAAACAGGGAAATGGCGTCTGTTTCTCCTCCGCCGATGTAGATCTCCCCGCTCATGTCATCATCCAAACCGGCCAACTCCGCCTTGGTCTTTTCCATCAAATCAATCATTTCTTCCGCACGCTTACGGAGCAGCATCCCATCCTCCGTAAGCGTGACTTTTTTGCTCCCGCGAATGAGCAGCTTTTTCCCCAGCTCGTCCTCTAAGTCTTTTAGCTGCCGGGAAAGCGGGGGCTGTGTCATCCGCAGCGTCTCCGCTGCCCTGGTGATGCTTTCTTCCCGTGCTACCGCGAGGAAATACTGTAATACCCGGATATCCAAGAAAACGTCCTCCTTACTTTTTCTGCCTCATTATAACAAAGAAGCGCATACCCTTCAAGTATGTGTTCCCATTCTTTATATGTATTTGCTATTTTTCTGCCTTTCTCATATAATCACACTGTAAGGAGGCGGGATTATGGCAGAGAACCTTTTTCAAAAGCAATCTGTAATTTTGATAGGAGGAAAGGAGATGTGATGATGAAGGTCTTATTATTAAACGGCAGCACCCGCAAAAACGGCTGCACCTATCTCGCCCTCTCAGAGATCGCGAATATATTGAACACCGAGGGAGTGGAAACGGAGATCATCCAGATGGGTGGAGGCCCTGTCCGGGACTGCATCGGCTGTGATGGCTGTGCCGGTAAAGGACAGTGTGTCTTTGGCGATGATATGGTAAACGAGCTCATTGACAAGGCGAAAGGGGCGGACGGCTTTGTGTTCGGCTCCCCGGTCTATTACGCCCACCCCAGCGGGCAGCTTTTGTCCCTGCTGGATCGGCTGTTTTATGCCGGCGGCGGCGCGTTTGCCCACAAACCAGGGGCCGCTGTGGTGACAGCCCGCCGTGCCGGGACAACGGCCTCCCTGGATGTGCTGAATAAGCATATGCTGGACGCGCAGATGCCCATTGTGTCCTCCACCTACTGGAATATGGTGTTCGGACCCGCGCCGGAGCTGGTGGGGCGGGACGCCGAGGGCCTCCAGACCATGCGCAACCTGGGCCGGAACATGGCATGGCTGCTGAAATGCATCCAGGCCGGGCGGGAAAAGGGCGTAGGGTCCCCCGCCGCTGAGATGGACAACTGGACCAACTTCAACCGCTGACAGGGGGAGATACCATCATGGAAGAACGCGAAGCATTGGAACAGATGCGGCGCGGACAGCCGGTTTTGGCCGGCTCACCGGGCCATCAGGCCATGCATGGGCTGGCCCAGGAGGCACTGAAACTTACGGCGGAGCTGAACAACGACTACCACCCACCGGAGGAGGTACGGGAACTGTTCTCCCAGATCATCGGAAAACCGGTAGATGACAGCTTCAGTATGTTCCCGCCCTTTCACACCGACTGCGGAAAAAATATCACCGTGGGCAAAAACGTATTCATCAACGCCTGCTGCTGCTTTCAGGATCAGGGCGGGATTTCCATCGAGGACGGGGCGCTCATCGGCCACGGCGTGGTGCTGGCTACCATCAACCACGGCTTCCCGCCTGACGGGCGGGGGGACAACTACCCCGCCCCCATCGTCATTGGCAGGAACGTGTGGATTGGCTCCCATGCCACGATCCTTCCCGGTGTCACCATTGGGGACGGGGCCATCGTGGCGGCGGGAGCGGTGGTGAATCGCGACGTGCCCCCCAACGTGATTGCAGGCGGCGTCCCGGCCAAAGTAATCAAATCGGTAACAGAAGCTGTCCCGCCTCAGCGCAAAATATCTTAGGAGGTTTTCATTGTGAGGGGAAAAATGAACAAACGGATGCGGGCGTTGCCGGCGATCCTATGCCTCCTGCTTTTGCTGGAGATCACCGCCTGCGGCGCTGCCCAGGCTCCCGGGCCGACGGTCACCCCAGAGGGGACGCCTACGCTGTTGGCCGCCGCGCCCGCCGTGTTTTCTGATGTGGCGGACAGCGCCTGGTACGCCGGGGCGATAGACTATGTCTACCAAAACAAGCTGATGGACGGCGTAGGCGGGGGCCGTTTCGCCCCGGAGTCCACCCTGACCCGCGCTATGCTGGTCACCATCTTGTGGCGGCAGGCGCAGAAACCGGTGGTGAATTACCTCATGCGGTTTTCCGACGTGCCCGCTGGCCAGTGGTACAGCGAGGCGGTTCGCTGGGCGGCCAGCGAGAAACTGGTGGGCGGTTACGGTGATGGCCGCTTTGGCACCAACGACCCCATCACCCAGGAGCATCTGGACCTGATTTTCCAACGGCATACCGACAAGCCCGTGACGGAGGGCATCCCCGTCTTTGACGGTTCCTCCAAGCCCGCCACCCGGGCCCAGGCCGCGATGGCGGTGATGAACTGCGGTCAGCTTTCCCCGGAAACGCCCAGCGGCGGCAAAACCCTGGTGGCCTATTTCTCTGCCACCGGCACCACCGAACCGTTGGCAGAATATGCGGCAGATATTCTGGGCGCCGACCTCTATGAGATCGTGCCGGAGGTTCCCTATACGGATGCCGACCTCGCCTATTACACCGATGGCCGGGCCGACCGGGAACAGAACGATTCCTCCGCCCGCCCCGCGATTTCCGGGAGCGTGGAAAACATGGCGGACTACGATGTAATTTTCCTGGGCTACCCCATCTGGCACGGTCAGGCCCCCCGGATCATCAGCACCTTTCTGGAGAACTACGATCTCACCGGGAAAACCATCGTCCCCTTCTGCACCTCCCACTCCAGCGGTTACAGTGACAGCACCATCAAGCCGCTGGCCCCCGGTGCGGATTGGATTACCGGACGCCGCTTCCCCGGCGGCACATCCCGCGATACGGTGGAGGGATGGATCAAGGAACTGGCCCTGCCTGAAAGCGTTGAAAAAGAGGTAAATAAGATGTATGTCAAGATTGGTGATACCGTCTGGACAGCGGCTCTGGAGGACAACACTTCAGCCACTGCGCTGATGGGGCTGCTGGCCAAGGGCCCGGTCACGGTGGAAATGCACGACTACGGCAATTTTGAGAAAGTGGGCAGCCTGGGTGTCTCCCTACCCCAGAGCAACGCCCAGATCACCACCAGTCCCGGGGATATCATCCTCTATCAGGGGAACAGCGTCACCATCTACTACGATGAAAGCTCCTGGAACTTCACCCGCCTGGGCCGCCTGGATGGCGTCAGCGTCGAGGAACTGCGCCGGGTGCTGAAGGCGGGCGGCGGCAATGTTACCGTCACCTTTTCCCTGGAGGAGCCCAAGGCAGCGGGCGTGTTCGACCTTGAGTCCAAGACCGTCAGGCTCAACAGCGGCTATACCATGCCCATCAACGGCCTGGGAACCTACAGCCTCCACGGGGAAACCTGCATCAACTCGGTAAAGTCCGCCCTGTCCAGCGGCGTTCGGCTCATTGACACCGCCTCTGCCTACGGAAACGAGAAAGAGGTAGGACAGGCCATCCGGGAAGCCATTGACGAGGGCATCATCAGGCGGGAAGATGTTTTCGTTATCACGAAAATCTATCCTGGCAGCGAGATGGCAAACCCGGAGCAGTCCATCCAGGCGTGCCTGGACCGGCTGGACACCGGCTATGTGGATCTGATGCTGCTCCACCACCCCGACCCCAATGATGTGAAGGCATACAAGGCCATGGAACAATTTGTGGAAGCGGGGAAGATCCGCTCCATCGGCCTGTCCAACTGGTATGTGAAGGAACTGGAGGAATTCCTGCCCCAGGCGGCCATCACCCCGGCGCTGGTTCAGAACGAAATCCACCCCTACTACCAGGAGAACGATGTGATCCCCTTCATCCAGGAGAAAGGTATTGTAGTCCAGGGGTGGTATCCCCTGGGAGGCCGGGGCCATACGGCAGAGCTGTTGGGTGACAGCGTGATCTCCGGCATCGCAAAGGCCCACGGTGTGTCCTCCGCCCAGGTCATTTTAAGATGGAATTTGCAGAAGGGTGTGGTGGTAATCCCCGGTTCCAGCAATCCGGATCACATCAAAGAAAATACGGAGCTTTATCATTTCGAGTTGACTGAGGACGAGATGGCGCAGATCAATGCCCTGGATCGGAACGAAAAACACGATTGGTACTAAAAAGTATCCTGCCTGTACGCCGCCCCAAATGGACGTTACAGGCAGGATGTCTTTATGAGCACAGACATTCCACCTATGCTGTGCAGCTAAATCATATTAGGGCCGATATCAGATTATTTGAGCTTCAAAGAATCCGGCGTGTATTCCATCAACTCGATTTCGTTCCCGTCCGGGCCAACAATCCACAGCCGAAACCGCCAGGAAATACCGCCACGGGGCCGAGTGCGGTAGCGCCCGTTGAGGTGCGTAATCTTAACTGTAAGGAACACATATATTGATGCAGGAGGGTATGCACATGAATGATTACAGCAAAATCACAGCCCTTTCTTTACTACCGCTTATCAGTGGGGGACGAGGACAGGGACGGCGGCGAAAGCAACTCCATACAGAACCAAGAGAACATTTGTCAAGGGGGATTTCACCGAAAAGGGGCAGTGCCTATAAAGCACTGCCCCTGCAAGCACGGATGTTCAGTGGTGCGATTCTATATCTCGGCTGATAATGCTCCCTGTCTCGGCATTGATTTCATACTCATACTCCATAGAGCCAGCATAAAACTCCACTTCGTATTCCAGCCGGCCATCGTCCCGGTCTAATTTGACCTTTGTGAAAACCGCATCGTTCGCATTGATTCCGGCATCTGCCAAGGCGATCTCCTTGGCTCGATCCGCGGAAATTGTTCCGTTGCCAGCAGAACCGCCAGAGGTATCTACGGGGACAATAAAATCGTCTAATTCCCGACTTGCACTGAGAATCTTCCCTGTAATGGCATCAATCTCATAGTCATATTCTGTCGTGCCACTATAAAATTCTACATCATATTGATACCGTCCGTCATCTCGCTCCAATTTGACCTTCAGGAACACAGCATTTCCTTTTTTTAGGCCAGCGTCCGCCAAGGCAATTTCTTTGGCCCGATCAGCACTTATATAGGAGCCAGAAGCCCCGGTTTGAGCAAGCAAACGATCCTGTGTGGTAAGCTGAACCATTCGATTAGCCGAGTCAAACTTGACATCCAGCCCCATAGCTTCTCCAATAGCGCGGACAGGAGCATAGGTAGTTCCATTGTAGATGAAGACCGAAACTTGATTCCCCGCGGCATCCCTCGGGATAAAGGTTGCCCCATTGATAGAGATGGCAATACCATCCTCTACAGCAATAGTCCGTTTGGAAGACGCAAAGGCAGTCATACATAGGCACATGAATAACAATAGTACCGTAAAGCCAGCGCCAAATCCTTTCCAAAACTCCGCCTTTTTCATTGCAAATACCCCTTTCGTGTTTTGAGGCCTTCCATTGTACGGCGCAATAATAACAAGGTCATTATATGATCGGTTTGGGAAAAAGTCAAGTGTGTATCCAGCCAGGAATACGACCGGGTCAAGGTATTCACCGCCTCCGCCTACGACAGGCTGGTTCACTGCCCGTGGCCCGGCAATATGCGGGATCTGAGAAATGTGGCGGAGCGCATTGTGACTATGTCCAGCAGCGAGACGGCCCGAATTGAGGCTCTTCCCGACGCGCTGTTTGACTTGCAGCAACGATACACACAAACAATGCAGTTACGGCGCAGCATCATCTGTTTGCAGCGGGGGCATCCATCAGCCGTACCGAGATCATGGAAAGCGCATTTTTCTCCACGCCGTTGAGAATAAATCCAGCTAAGTCGCAGGCGTAAAAAGGTCCCGCAATACCCGCCCCATGTTCACAAAGATAGGATGACAGGGCAGCGTAGCCCTCCGAAATATTCCATCGGCCCTGACAGCAGAGATATAGATAGTTTCCGGCGGGCTTCTCCATGTAATAGGGGAAGTCCGCTTTTTCTTTGATGCGGGTGTAGAGATGGCTGATTGCTCCCGGCTCTCCCGGGCCCTTCAGCGGATGGATGGCGCCCAGCTGAAAATCGGTCTGTATTCCATATTGGCCGCACAGTTTATGGCACCGCTCCAGCACAGCGATCAGCATCTCATCCTCACTGGCCGCCGGGACTGTCAGCGCTTCCAATTCATCTGCCGGAAGCGCCAGCAGATGCTCCCGCTCAAACCATGCAGTTTGTGGAACCATGTCTGGAACCGGCCCAAACTCCAAATTGCGCAGAGCGCTGGACAGCACAAAATCCATGTGCTCCAGCTTTTGCCGCTCCACATCCAGGCGTTTGCGCTGTTCGCGCAGCAGTTCCAGCGTCTGAACAGTATCCTGGCCCAACAGACAGCGGCGGATATCTTCCAGCGGTGTCCCCGTCTGGCGGAAGATAGAAATGGCATAAAAATCATAAAACTGTTCCACATCGTAATAAAAATAGCGGTTATCTCCACGATGGGCTGGAAGGAGCAGCCCCACATCCTTATAGTGCCGCAGGGTCTCCTTGGTTGTGCCGCATAGGGCGGCGAAGGCTCCGGAGGTGAGCCAGTTCTTTTCATGTTCCACAAAAGTCCCATCCTTGCTGATAAAATGCCTCTTGACTGCGTGGCTGCCACATGGTTTATGATACCTCCTGTGCAGGAAAATAACAAGCCCAATGTACGATATAAGGAGGAAACTATGGAAACCAAGCTGGACTCTTACCATCTGCCCGTGACGGGCAGGAACATTCTGCGCTTTGCGTTCCCTACCATTGTCATGACCGTGTTCAACACCTTCTATACCATGGTGGACGGGCTGTTTGTCTCCAACCTGATCGGGATGGAGGCCCTGTCTGCCATCAATCTTACCGCCCCGGCGATTGCCCTGATTACAGCAATATCCGGGATGCTGGCAACCGGCGGCAGCGCCGTGGTGATGAAAAAGATGGGTGAGGACAAAGAACAGGAGGCCCGGCAGGACTTTACCCTGCTGATCCTCACCAACGCAGTGGTTGGCGCGGTGATGATGCTGCTGGGCTATACGCTCATGGATCGTCTGCTGGGGGCCATGGACCTATCCCCGGCGGTGTTCGGCTACTGCCGCACCTACCTGAGCAATTATCTGCTGTTCACGATTCCCATTCTGCTCATGTACAACTTTTCCCTCTATCTGATTGCCGCCGACCAATCCACCCTGTCCCTGATCTGTACCGTGACGGGCGGCGTGACCAATATCATTTTGGACTACGCGCTGATCTCCCTGTTTGACTTGGGCATTCAGGGTGCGGCCATTGCCACAGGACTGGGATATTCCATCACTGCTGTGGTGGGCTTTCTGGTGTTCCGGAAAAAGGACAGCCTGCTCCACTTCGAACGGCCTGTTTTTCGGGGAAAGGTACTGTTTCACGCCTCCACCAACGGGATGTCAGAGTTGGCTACCTCTCTGGTATCTGGAATCACCACACTGCTGTTCAATCTGGCTATGCTGAAATACGTGGGGGAGGACGGCGTGGCGGCGATTACCATCATCATGTATGTCCTGATGTTTGTCAGCGCCCTGTTCATTGGCTACTCCTACGGTGTGGCCCCTATGATTTCCTACTACTATGGGGAGCGGAACCACGAAAAACTGAAAAAACTGATCCGCTTCAGTGTCCGCTTTATCCTGGGGGCCTCTGCGGTCTGCGTCGCCATCTCCATCCTGGCTACTGCCCCTCTGGTGAGCATCTTCACCCGGACAGACAGCCCGGTCTATGTGCTGGCGGTGACAGGCAATCGGCTCTGCTCTTTGGCGCTGCTGTTCGTGGGTCTGAATGTGTTTGCCAGCGGGATGTTCACCGCTCTGTCCAATGGTGTGGTGTCGGCGGTACTGGCTCTCTCCCGGTCATTCCTGTTCACAGCGGCCAGCATTCAAATCATGCCTGTTCTGCTGGGAGGCGTCACTGGCGTATGGCTGGCGACCCCGGCGGCGGAATTGCTGGGAACGGCAATGGCGGTGGCACTGCTGCTGCGATACCGGAAGCGGTACGGGTATTGAGGGGATCATTTCATGGCACTCGGGGGAGATTTCACCACAAAGGTAGTTCCAACCATTTCAGGGTGCGCTATAATGGTCAAAACTGACTGAGGAGGCCGTCCCATGGTCAACATGACATGGATCATATTGACGATGCAGCCCCGGTTGATGAAGATAAATTCCTCCGCGGCCAGATCCATGACGTTGGCCCTGGGCATTTTTCTCCCAGAGTATCTGCTTTACCGCTATGACCACGACGACCAGACGGAGGAGGGCGGGGAATAAGAAATGGCCGATGATGGATTTATTCCACTGCTCGCATCTGTTCTATTAAAGACTGCTTTCTCTGCCTGCTGACCGTCCAGGCGGACAGGAGAAATTCCAGGCCGAACAGCACCAGGAGAAACAGGCCCATTTCCAGTATCGGAAATTGATAGGGCACGATCTCACCGGCGAAGGATTGCCGGCTGACCTCCCGGCACACCACCACCGCAATCGGAAGTCCGATCAGCAGAACAGCCAGGGCGGCAAAGGCCGCATAGCAGAGTCCTTCACAAATATTCATCCGGCACAGCTGCTTTCCGGTCAGGCCGACGGAGCGCAGGATGCTGTTCTCCCGCTTCCGGGACATCTGGTTGGAGAGGGTCGTGTTGATCAGATTGACGACGCCAAAGAGGAAGATCAGCCAGGAGAGCGCCCGCAGTCCGCCGAAAATCAGGCCGCTCTGCATTTTCTCATACTCGATGTGGACCCCAATGGTATCCAGCCCGAGATTGCTGTGACCGGACAGAATTTCTTGCAGGCCAGCTTCTACACGCTCCGCTTTTTTCGGGTCACTGACAATGCTCCAGGAATAATCAAAGTTCTCGATCTCGGGATGAAGTTCCCGAAACAGCTCCTCCGGCGCAAACAGAGCCACCGAATCCAGGGCAAGCGCACCGTGCCCATTTGTCATCCTCAATGGATCCAGCAGGCCGGATATGGTGACGGTCACGGTTTTCTGACCCAGAGACAGCTCCATGACAGCCCCGACATTCATCTCCTCGTGATGCTTCTGGTAGCTTGTACTCAGAAGAATGCTGTGGGCGTCCGTCGGCATAGCGCCGGATACCAGCGCGGCCTCCACATCCGGGCGGTTTGCGTCCGTCAGAGCATCGCACATACCGGCCTCGGTGCTTGCGGAGGACCCAAATTTTGCGTGCAGAGCCTGGCGGGTGACCAGCACATCCGTCACGCCGTCTACCGATAAAATTTCCTGCCGCAGCCCGTCGTTCAGCGGATTGCCCGCGGCCATGATCTCCTCCTCCGGCTGCTCCGAGGACAGGTAGATTTTATAGTCCCCATCCGGGAAGAACAACCTTGCGGCCTGCTCCGGCGAGCGGGTCAGAACCACGGAGGACACAATCAAAAGCAGGATACCGCCCAGGCTGAGCGAGGCCGCGATGCTCGCCGCCTTTTTCCGGTCCCGCCGGAAGTTCGCAAGACCCATGGACACAGGGTTGAGCCTGATGCGTTTCTTCCGGCTGCGGATCCGTTCCTGTCCGGCGGAAAAGCGTACCGACTCCAGCGGCGAAATACCGGCGGCTATTTTCACCGGCCTGTGGATGGAGACAGACACCATGAACCAGCAGACCAGGACGGTCAGGAGCACAGACAACCCATAGTAGGCCCCGTGGAACCCCTTGGGGAACAGAAGCAGGCCGCTGAGAACGCCCAGCAGCGCGCCCAGGAAAATCCCAACGCCGCCCAGCCGGCGGCTCTCCTTTTTGACAATGCGCCGGATCTGTTTGGACGTCGCCCCGATGGTGCGCAGCTGCCCATAGCTCTGGATCTTATCCTGAACGGAGATACGGAATATGCTCTGGATGACCACATAGCCGCCAATCAGCGCCAGGGCCGCGACGCCGCCGGTGGCGGCGAAGTCAATGGACTTGGAAGCATAGGCGAAGTAGCTGCTGTTCATGCCCACATGGGGAAGGCCATACCGGGCGGCGATCTCCCGGCAGTAAGCGGTCATGACCTCCTGGCTCAGCTGTTCAGCGTTCAGAAAATGCGCGTAGGCGCGATACCCGGCAGGATCAAATCCGGCCCACCGGGTCAAGGCCGTCTTGGAAACGGCAATGGCGCAGACATTTGCTTCCTTTTCCCCCACGTTTGACAGGATGCCGGTCACAGTATAGTTGCCATGAAAGCTCTCAGTGTCCAGTCGAACGGTTTCACCGATTTTGGCGTTGGAACCGTAAGCGGACAGAAAATATTCGCTGACAGCGATCTCGTTTGCCTGCTCCGGGAGTTCTCCCTTTACCAGCTCCATCTGGCTGCGGGCAATATGGATCATGTCGCTGTCACAGTACACATAGGAGGCGTTGTAGCCCCGCTCCGCGTGTTCCTGCCCCAGCAGATAGTATTCGCCCACCCGTGCAAACTCTGGCAGGTCTTTCAGTGCCGTCACATCGGACGCCTTCACGCCGGTGAACACCGCCTCGTAGGTGCCGGCCACCTGGTTGCGCTGGATCTGCGCCACGGAAACGGATAGGACTGCCGCAAAGCAGATCAGGAACGCCGCCAGGGCCACGGCGATCACCACCATCAGGTTCCGGCGCTTCTCGCTGGCGAGGCTCCGCTTTGCCAGCTTCTTCACAATGGCGCCGGTGTCGTTTTCAAAAGGCCAGGTCATATTGGAAACCTCCTTCAGTCCACTGCCTTGATTCGCTCCACCAGAGAGAGCCTTCTGGTATAGCGGATCGCGCAGGCCGAGAATACCCCCTGCACCAGGAGCAGGGCGGCCCCGAACAACAGCACCTGGAGCGCCGGGAAGTGATAGGTGAGCGTCCCAAACATCCCGATTCGGTCAAACACCCTGCACGCCGCCACACTGCACGCTGTCCCCAGGGTCAGGGTGATCAGCAGCGTGATTCCCACATAGTACAGGCACTCGAAGGACAGCATATTGGACAGCTGCCGGTCGCTCATGCCCACGGACTGGAACACGCCGAACTCCTGCTGGCGGGTGAGCAAATTAGTAATTAGGGTGTTGGCAAGGTTAATCAGAGAAAATACAAAGATAAAGACCAAGATGCCGTAGTCCCGGGCCAGCTCTCCCCGCAGGCCGCGCTCCAGCTCGGCAGACAGGTCATCCAGCCCGGAGATGGCTACCCGCTGGTCGGACACGGCGCCAAACACCGCCCGCCGCAGCTGATCGCTGTCCTGTTCTGTGTGGAGATTTACATAGCCCGTAAAATCCGAAATCTCCGGATAGAGGACAGATAGTTCTTCTTCGGGCAGAATGAAGAAATGAGTCGAGCTGCCGATTTTAGCATCCTGAACGATCCCCATCACGGTATAGGTCTTGCTTTGTCCATTGTAGCAGGAGAGGGTCACGGTATCTCCAACCTGATAGCCGGTCCGGTAGATTTCTTTCAGTGCACCGCCGGCGGGGCAGACCAGGATGCCGTTTCCGTCCAGCAGCCGCCGGTAGTCCGCTGTTCCATCCAGAACCGCGTCGCCCTCGTACATCTCCGCCATATCCTCCTGAGAAATGCCCCTGACAACAAACGGCTCATGCTCGCTGTTGCCCGGAATGGCGCTGATGGCGGGGATCTCCACGCAGGTCAGGCTGTAGGCCGTGACATAATCCACGCCGGGCAGGGCAGCCAGCTTTTCCCGCAGAGTCCGGCCCAAAGGGTTCTCCTTCTGCATCTCCACAAATTCCCGGCCCGCGAAGTCCTCGTATTGCAGCAGATACTGGCTCCGATCTCCAAATTGGGACTGGGTCATTTCTTTGACGTCCACTGAATTGGCGTAGGCGGAAACGCACAGAAGCAGAATCCCGGTCAGGCTCAGGGAGAGGGCCGTCACAAACGCCTTTTTCCGGTTTCGGGAGAAGTTCATCCAAGCCAGGCGGGGCATGGTCAGGCGGCGGTGGAGCTGCCTGGCAACGCTGGGGGCCTGCTGCTGGGAATAGGCGGTGGTGCGGATGGCCTCAATGGCGGAGACCTTTCCTGCCATCGCCATGGGTTTCCGGGTGGCGATCAGGACGGTGCCATAGGTCAGGAGGGAAACCACCACCCCGTACCGGATATTATCACCCCAGGACCAGTAGCCTGGGACTGCAATCAGCGCAATACCTGCGGCGCAGAGCAGCCCCAGGGGAATGGCGATAGCGGTCAGGAAGCGCCGCTCCCGCTTGACCACCCGCTTGAGCTGCCTGGGCGTGGTCCCCAGTACCTTCAGCCGGCCATATTCCCGCATTTTGCCCATGACGGAGATGTAAAAGATGTTGTAGACCACGATGGCACAGACTACGGCGATCAAGAGCGCCGCAGCATAGACCTCCATCCCGTTTCCAAGGTACAGATCCACCATGCCAAAGTAGCTGGAGCTGTAAAAGGTGCGGTCCTCCGGGATGCCCATTTCGGCAAAGAACCGCTCAATGTCTGCCCGGAGCTGGGCCGGCTCCATACTCTGGCTCCCGGCGAAGCGGAAACGGAGCTCGTAGGGACTCTTTGGTTCCACAGCGGCCTCCGGAATCCAGACCGTGAAGATACGGCTGTCGTTCTCTGTTTCCAGAATACCTGTGACGGTATAGGCCTTTTCGCCATCGTCCAAGTCCAGGACGACGGTCTGACCGGCCTCCTCCGGCAGGCCAAAATAGCGGAAAAAGGCGCGTTCTACGCACAGCTCGTTCTCCCCCTGGGGATAGGCCCCGGTGATCTCGCCGTAGCCCATCAGGTCGATCATCTCCGGGCTGACATAGCTGATCTGCAAAATGCTGTCCTCATGGCGGACGGTCCCCGCCTCGATGGTACAGCCCCATTTTTCAAACTTTCCGGCGTCTACCAGCCGGGCAACCTCCTCTCGGGTCAGTCCGCCGCACCCGGCCTGATACTGTCCCAGGATACCGTCCAGGGTTTTCAGCTGCTGGGCGGAATAGCAAAAGCAGAGGGTCCCCATGAGGCAGACCGCCAGGGTAATGGTGAGGATGACAAAGATGCTCCGGCGCTTGTCGGCTTTGATGCTGCGGCTTGCCAATTTCTTCTCCACCATGCTGGTGTCATTTTCAAACGGCCAAGTCATCGCTGCCACCCCCTCAGCCCACGATTTTGCCGTCCTCGATCCGCACAATGCGGTCGGCCAGCTGGGCGATCTCGTTGTTGTGGGTGATCATCACAATGGTCTGGTTGAACTGCGTGCTGGTGCGCTTGAGCAGGCCCAACACATCGGCGCTGGTCTTGCTGTCCAGGTTGCCAGTGGGCTCATCGGCCAGGACGATGGCCGGTTTGGTGATCAGGGCCCGGGCGATAGCCACCCGCTGCTGCTGCCCGCCGGAGAGGTTGTTAGGCATATTTTGCAGCTTATCCTCCAAGGCCAGCATATGGACGATCTCGTCCATGAAGCTCTGGTCCACCGTGTCGCCATCCAGCTCCACCGGCAGGACGATATTTTCGTAGACGTTCAGAATGGGAACCAGATTGTAGTTCTGGAAGATGAAGCCGATGTTGCGGCGGCGGAAAATAGTCAATTCCTCATCGTTCTTCTTCGCCAGCTCGTCTCCTCGGACAAGGACACTGCCTGAGGTAGGGGTGTCCAGCCCGCCCATCATATTGAGCAGGGTGGACTTGCCGCTGCCGGAGGTACCCACCACCGCCACAAATTCCCCCTGCGCCACACTGAGGTTGACGCCATCCAGGGCGCGGGTGATGTTCGGCTCGGCGCCATATTGCTTTTTCAGGTCGATGGTCTGTAATACGTTCATTTTCGTCTGCTCCTTTCACGGCTGTTCGCCTGTTGCAGAGCGATTGTAAAATCCAAATGTCACAGAAATGTCCGAATTGGAGCGTTAATTGTGAATTTTTTGTAAACAGTTTATCGCCGGGGCAGAAGCACGGAAAAGGTAGACCCCCCGGGCAACCTCCTGGACGAAACCGGCCTGATGATCAGCGAGACCCCGGACGCAGAGGGAGAAGAAGCCTGCAAGGAGCTGGGCCGGAAGCTGGCGGCATGGTGAGTGAGGACATTTCCCGGACTTTTGAGTCCGCGCTGGTGCGGCAGTGTGCCCTCACGCTGGCGGGGATCAAACCGGGGAGCATTTTTTGCTTCAAGCATTCCCCGCTGGAGGTTTCCCGCCGGAAAGCCTGCCAATGGAATTACGGGCCTCCGGGGAGGACTGTCTGGAAGCGGTTCTGATTTTGAGCCAGCATCCAATGGCTCCCTAATTGCCCTCGGAGTCTTGGGCATTCTGCCTCCGCCATGCTGCATAACCTCTCCACATTGGGCGCCAGCCTGCGGAGCATGACGAATCTGCTGGAACCAAGCTGAACTGACATAAGAAAACCGGCCCCATAAGATGAGCTTTGCGGGGCCGGTTTTTCCTATGCGGTCAGAGCGTTTTTGAAGGACAATTTCCGCCTGCGGTATGAGCCTTGATTCTCTCAAAGGTTTCATCGCTCAGATCATGTTCTACCTTGCAGGCGTCCGCCGCCGCTGTCTCCGAGGAAACACCCAGCTGAATGAAAACCTGCGTCAGCAGCTTGTGCCTGTCATAGATGCGTTGGGCAATCTCCTCGCCGGGAGGCAAAAGGGTGATATAGCCGTCGCCGTCCATCTGAATATAGCCGTTCTCCCGGAGATTTCGCATTGCGATGCTGACGCTGGGCTTGGAAAAGCCCAATTCATGGACAATATCAATGGAGCGCACCAT
>CAJTVM010000063.1 GCA_910579595.1 uncultured Oscillospiraceae bacterium | reverse complement strand
AAGCTGGGCGTGGACTCCCGCCACGCCGACCAGCAGGTCCGCGGCGCCATCGTCCTCCCCCACGGCACCGGCAAGACCGCCCGTGTGCTGGTCTTCGCCAAGGGCGACAAGGCCGATGAGGCCCGCGCCGCCGGCGCCGACTATGTGGGCGATATGGACATGGTGGAAAAGATCCAGAAGGAAAACTGGTTCGACTTTGACGTGGTCGTGGCCACCCCCGACATGATGGGCGTGGTGGGCCGTCTGGGTAAGGTACTGGGTCCCAAGGGCCTGATGCCCTCCCCCAAGGCCGGCACCGTCACCCCCAACGTGACCCAGGCCGTCAACGAGATCAAGGCCGGTAAGGTGGAGTACCGTCTGGACAAGACCAACATCATCCACTGCCCCATCGGCAAGGTGTCTTTCGGCCCCGAGAAGCTGGGCGACAACCTGAACGCCCTCATGGGCGCCATCATCAAGGCCAAGCCCGCCGCTGCCAAGGGCCAGTACGTCAAGAGCTGCGTCGCCGCGTCTACCATGGGTCCCGGCGTGAAGCTGAACACTGGTAAATTCGCGTAAGAAGCGCGAGCGTAGACACGCCGTTTCGGATGGAGCGAAGCGAGGGCAAAAGCCCAGGGTCAACAGAGTTGGGCCGGGTTTTGCCCGAGTCGGAGCGAAGCCGCGCGTCGCAAACAGGCGAGGCGTGAGTACAGCGCCCGAGCCGTCGGAGTACAACGACATAGGAAAAGCCGCCGGCAGCTGCCGGCGGCTTTTTCACAGGAAGGAGCGCTATGAAACAGGTTACACTTGAGCTGCTCACCGAAGCCAATCTCGACGAGGCCCGGGCAATCCGCCGGGAGGACGTCAGCGAGGACTTTGTGGACACGGTGGACGGCCTCATGGAGCTGACCCGGTACGGGCTGGAGCACCGCTGCCTGGGACACACATACGCCGTCCGGTGCGGCGGGCGGATCATCGGCGTTATTCTCCTGGGCGAGGCAATCCCATGGGAAACCGACCCGGAGGAAATGCGCTCACAGCCCTTTTACCGGCTAATGGGCTTCGTCCTCGACAAGGCGTACCGGGGTCAGGGCGTCGGCGCCTACGTGCTGTCCGAGGCAGTCCGGCGTATTTACCGGGAATTCGGCGTCCGGCCCATCGCCCTGGGGTGCCACAAGGACAACAAAAGCGGCGAGCAATTTTGGCTGCGCCACGGCTTCCGCAAAACGGACGCCGTGGAAGGAAGCGACTGCTATTACATCCGATATCCGTCGTATAGTCAGCGCAGTTGAAAACCGGCAGCTGCCGGTTTTCAGACAGCGGCTGTGCCGTTGTCCGGCAAAGCCTGTGCGCTGACTATGAAGTCTGACGACAGGCCGCTTTGCGGCCTGGCCGGCTATGATTTGCCGGACAGGTTGAAAAGAAGTATTTAGAACCTGTATTCAAACCTCAATTCACCGTTTGGCCGGGTCTATTCCCGCCATGCCGCGTTAAATTTTCTGGAAATAAACACAATGATTCCTGCGAAAATTTGCCTTGCCTGTCGGGAAAATCCCTCCCCCACCGGCGGTTTCGGCTGTGAATACAGGTTCTTACTTCTTTTTAACTGCGTCAACTATAAAAAGCGCCGCCGCGTCATACCCCCATGCTCCGCATCAGCTCCTCCCACCACTCGATGATCCGGAACTTCAGCACGTAGCCGCCGTCCTGCCCGGTGATCAGGGCCACCTGATCCTCGCTCAGCGCCTCCCCGGCCACGGTTTCCACGCTTTGTTCCGTCACCGAGCCAAGGCACAGGGGGGGGAACACCACGCACCACCAGTTGTGCCCCGCGCCTTCCCCGATGGTCACCCGCAAAGCGCGGTACCGCCCCGCGGGCAGGGAAAAGCCGTCGTATGCTTTGGTGGGGAACCACTGGTCGGCCAGGGCCACGGTGACGGCGTCCCCGCAGCCCTCCGCCGCCAACACCTCCGCCCCGGCACGGGCCAGCTCGTCCAGGCGGGGAGCCAGGGCACGCTCCGCCGCCGCCCTGCCGTCCGCCCCCTCCAGCAGGGGAGCCGCCTTTTCCAGCACCGCGTCCCGCACCAGCAGCTTCAGCGCCTGATCCTCCTCGGAATCGGAGTTTGCCACCACATGGAGCCGGATCACCTGTCCTGCCAGGGCACTCTCGCTGGCGGAGGCCCACACACCCGCCGTCAACGTCAGACCGAAGGCCAGCAGCAGAGCGGCCTCCCAGAGATGCAGCTTAGAAGCGTTGAGTTTTTTCATAAAAAAGCACCGTCCTATGTACCGTTTGGGTACAGTATGGACGGCGTTTTTTGATTTTATACCACGGGCCTGATTTTATAGCTGGCGCGGCCGCAAAGCGGCTACGCATCAGACTTCATAGTCCGCCCCGGCGGGGGCGCACAGGAACACGTCCCTGTAGCTCTCCTCCAGCCGGGCCAGGGCGGAGCAGGCGTCGTGTTCACTGTCAAACAGCCCGAACACCGACGGCCCGCTGCCCGACATGGACGCCCCCAGCGCTCCGCAGTCGATGAGCGCCGCCTTGATGGAGGCGATCTCCCCGTAGCGGCGGGGTTCCAGCACATCCTCGAACACATTGTACATCCGCCGGGCCACCCCGGCCAGATCCCCGGCCTCCAGGGCGGCAATCACCCCGGCGGTATCCGGACGGCGGACGATTTTACGCACGTTCACCCGTCCAAAGAGCTGTGGGGTGGACACGGAGAAGGGGGGCTTGCAGATGACAACGCGGCAGGGGGGCAGGGGGGACAGGGGGGTGAGCAATTCGCCCCGGCCCTCCGCCAGGGCGGTGCCCCCCAGCACGCAGAAGGGCACGTCGGAGCCTGCTTTGGCCCCCATCTCCGCCAGTTTTTCCGTGGGCAGCCCCGCCCCGGTGAGCTGATTCATAGCCCGGAGTACGGCGGCGGCGTCGGCGCTGCCCCCGGCCAGCCCCGCGCATACCGGGACGTGCTTCTGGATGGACACGTCCACCTCGCCCCCCAGGCCGGTGGCGGCGCGGAACACGGCGGCGGCGGTCTGAGCCAGGTTCTTGCTGCCGGTGGGCAGGAAGCGCAGGTCGGAGACGGCTTGGCCCTCCGCCCCCTGGGCGGGGGTGACGGTGAGCCGATCCGCCAGGGTAACGGACTGCATCACCATTTGCAAATCGTGGTAGCCATCCTCCCGCTTGCGCAGGATATCCAGGGTCAGGTTGATTTTCGCGTTGGCCAGCAGCTCCATAGGGGACCTCCTTCTTTATTTGGCCGCGGGTTCCAGCAGGGTCAAGGTCTTGGCATCGCAGTCGATCTCATATTCCAGCCCCAGGGGGAACAGCCCGATGGGGTAGGCGTGGCCCACGTTCACGTTGTACAGGATGGGCAGGTCGGGCCGCCCCGCCTCAAAGCCCACCACCTGCCGGTAGACCTCTTTATACGGTTCCAGCTTGTCCGCAAAGGCGGGCCTGCCCACCACAATGCCGTTGATGGCGTGGAGCACCCCCTGGGCCTGGAGGCCCCGGAGGAGCCAGGTCAGCCAGTCCGGCCCGATATCGTCCTCGCTGGTCTCCAGCAGGAGCAGCTTGCCCCGCCACTCCTCGGGGTCGGGCCACAGGGGCGTGCCGAACAGCATCTCGAATACATCTATGCAGCCTCCCAGCAGGGGGCCGGACGCCTTGCCGTGCCCCTGCAAAATCTCGTAGCCCGTGTTGGGGAACCGGGGGATGGTTCGGTTGATATTGGCCTCGTCCCACCACACCTTATCCGTTTCATAGCTGCAAAACCCGCTGGCCGGGATGGTCCAGCGCTCCTGGGGGTGGAACAGGGTCTTGTCAAAGGCGTCCGCCGTGTACTCGTTGATGGCCCCGTATTCCGCCCAGTTGTTCATAATGGCCCCGCCGTAGTAGGACGCCAGCCCCGCCTTGTGCATCATGAAGTGGTTGGTGGTGGTGTCGGAAAAGCCGGTGAAAATCTTGGGGTTGTTTTTCAGCACGTCGAAGTCGATGTAGGGCAGCAGGCGGATGGTATCGTCCCCGCCGATGGCGTTGAACACCGCGCGGATTTCGGGGTCCCGGAAGGCGTCCATCAGGTCCTGGGCCCGGGCCTCCGGGTGCTGATACAGATAATCGATGCCCTTCAGTGCGTTGGGCATGGCGACCACACGCAGGCCGCAGTCCCGCTCCAGCCGCTCCTTAGCCAGGTGGTATTTGTGGAGAAAGGGGGCTTCTCCCAGCATCCCACAGGACAGGGAGACGATGGCCACCTTGTCTCCGGGGCAAAGCCGTTTCGGTTTCAGCATCATAATCACCTCAATTGTAATTTAACGCGGCGGTGGCGGCTTCCGCCATGGCAGGCCGCTCCAGGGGCCGATCCAGGAAATGCTCCAGGGCCAGCACCGCCTGGTTTACCAGCATGGGCAGGCCGTTCAGCGTTTTCAGCCCCCGGCGGCGGGCCTGTGAGAGCAATTCAGTTTCAGCGGGGTGGTAGATGGCGTCGAACACCGCTGCGTCCCGGGGCAGGGCCTCCAGGAAGGAGAAGTCCTCAAACTGGTGGTCACACCCCGCCATCCCCAGGTTGGTGCAGTTCACCAGCAGCTGGGAGGTCTCCGCCAAAGCGGTCAGCGTGTCCACATCAAAGGCGGCGGGAGCCAACCGCCCCAGAGGGTCGTGGGCGCATAATTCTTCCGCGCGGGCCAGGGTGCGGTTGCAAACGTACACCCGCGCCGCCCCCGCCTGGGCCAGTGCCAGGGCCACGGCCTTGGCCGCGCCCCCCGCCCCCAGCAGGGCGACGGTAAGCCCCGCAGGGCCAATGCCCAGTCCATCCTCCAGCGCGGCCACCGCGCCGCCGCCGTCGGTGCTGAAACCGATCCACTTCCCATCCCGGAGGCAGACGGTATTCACCGCGCCCACGGTCTGGGCGGCGGGGTCGATTCCGTCCAGCAGGGGGAGGAGATCCTCCTTGTGGGGCATGGTGGCGTTAAAGCCGGTGACGCCGTTGTCCCGCGCCCAGCGCAGATAGTCCGGCAGCTCCCCCCGGCGCACCACATGGGCGGTATAGGGGACGTCCAGCCCCAGCAGCCCCAGCATGGCCCCATGGATGACAGAGGACTTGGAGTGGAGCACTGGGTCGCCGATCACCTGGAGCTTCATTTTCCGCCCTCCAGAAAGTAGTCCATGGCCATGAGGTAGCCTTCAAACCCGTGTCCATAGATCTGGCCCTCGCAGGCCGGGGCGGTGACGGACACCGCCCGGAAAGGCTCCCGCTGGTCGATGTTGCTGATGTGCACCTCATAGGCGGGCACGTCCACCGCCTTCAGCGCGTCCAAGATGGCATAGCTGTAATGGGTGTAGGCGGCAGGATTGATGACGATGGCGTCGTACACCCCGTCGGCGGCGTGGATGGCGTCGATGATGGCCCCCTCGTGGTTGGACTGGAAGCACTCCGCCGTGGAGCTGCGGGCGGCGGCATGATCCCGGATGAGGGCGCACAGGGCCTCATAGCTCTGATCGCCGTAGATACCCGGCTCCCGCCTACCCAGCAGGTTCAGGTTGGGGCCGTTGATGATGAGGAATTTCATGCTTCGGACACCTCCGTGTAAATGGTGGAAATGCGATTCTCAGCACATTGGGGGGTCTCCGGCTTGACGATGATAAAGTCCGCCCATCGGTGGTAGATGGGGGAACGGACGGCATAGCGCGCCAAGAAATCCTCCCTGCCCCCCTGGGCCAGAGGGCGGCCTGAAATATCCAGCCCATAGTAAGTTTCCCCTGGGTCCCGATCCAGCCAGAACACCACGCCGTTTTCCTTCAGCGCGGAAATGGCCTCGTCCTGCATGGGCAGACCGCCGCCGCAGGCAATGACCAGATCCTGCCGCCCGCCCAGCTCCCGGCACAGCTCCAATTCCAGGGCGCGGAAATACGCCTCGCCGTCTGCGGCAAAAATGTCGGAAATCGCGCGGTTCTCGCGCTCCTCGATCATCGCGTCGGTGTCCACCAGCGTGCAGCCGAAGTGCTGGGCCAGCAATTTGCCAACGGTGGTTTTTCCGCAGCCCATCATACCGATCAAAACAATGCTTTTTGCCATAGTGCGCCTCCTAATCCAGGTTGGATTGGAACCAGCCTAAAACCCGGAACTCACCGGTGGTCTGGGCCAGCTCGTGGAGGGCGTCGTTGACGGCCGGATCGTCTGGCTGTCCAGTGAACTCCAGGAAAAACATATACTGCCAGCTCTGCCCGGGCATGGGCCGGGATTCCAGCTTGACCATATTCAGCCCGTGGACGGCGAACACCGTCAATACCTCGTGGAGCGACCCGGCCTCATGGGGCAAGACGAACAGGGTGCTGATCTTGTCCGCGCCGGGGCGCAGCTCCAGCCGGGGGGACACCACCACGAAGCGGGTGGTGTTCTGGCTGTTGTGATTGATGCCATGGGCCAGGATTTCCAGCCCGTACAGCTCCGCCGCCCGCTCGGAGCAGATGGCGGCTTTGGTGAGGTCGCCGCTGGAGGCCACCATTTGCGCCGAACCGGCGGTGTCCGCCTGGGGCATCTGCTTCCAGTCCGGGTGGGCGTTTAAATAGCGCTCGCACTGGAACAGACCCTGCTCGTGGGAATAGACGTGGGTGATGGCGCCCAGCGACGCGCCGGGCAGGGCCATGAGGCAGTGCTCCACCCGCACCGTAGTCTCCCCCACCATGTAGCACTCGTACTGAGTGAGCAGGTCGTAAATCTGCCGGATGGCCCCGGTGGAGCTGTTCTCAATGGGCAGCACGGCATAATCCGCCCTCCCCTCCCGCAGAGCCAGGAAGCAGTCCTCAAACTGCTCCAGTCCGGCGGCATTCACATACCCGCCGAAGAAATTGATGCAGGCCTGTTCGCTGTACGCGCCGGGGACGCCCTGGTACACCACCCGGGGGCTGCTCACCGGCGGACGGACGCCGTCCTGGGCCTCCCGCCAGCGCAGGACGCCGGGGTTCTCCTGTCCCTGGCCCATCAGATCCCGCTGCTGCCGCCGGGACAGGGCCATGACGGTCTGGAACAGGGTGATAACGGCGGGGCGCAGCTCCTCCCCGGCCAGCTCACCCTTGTTTTGCAGCACCTGCCGCTCCCGCTCCTGATCCAGCACGGGGATGCCGTTGGCCTGCTTATACTCGCCCACCCGGCGGGTCACGTCCATGCGCCGGCGGAACAGCTCCACAATTTCGCGGTCAATCCCATCGATTTCCCGGCGAAGCTCTTGAAGCCCATCCATCAGCGGTACGCCTCCTTTAGCTCCATATAGTGCGCCGCGCTCTCCCGCAGGCCGTCGATTTCCGTCTGGGTGAGGGGCCGCGCCACCCGGGCCGGGTTGCCCAGCAGCATGGAGCCGTCGGGGGCGTCCATTTTGCCGGTGACTACCGCTCCGGCCCCTACGATGCAGTTTTTGCCCACCTTCGCCCCGTTGAGCAGGATGGCCCCCATGCCCACTATGGTGTTATCCCCCACGGTGCAGCCGTGGACAATGGCCCCGTGGCCTACGGTGACATACTCCCCCAGGACGGTGGGGCAGGCCTCGGAGTGGAGGACGGCGTTGTCCTGGATATTGGCTCCCGCACCGATGGTGATGGGCTTGCCGTCCCCCCGGAGGACGGCGTTGAACCACACCGAGCAGCCAGGGCCAAGGGTCACGTCCCCCACCACCACCGCACCGGGGAAAATCATAACCGTATCATCACTTTGACGCATTGTTTTCAAATCCATAAAAATCCCTCATCGCAATCAGATTCCCAGCAATTCGCATGAAGCTAAGGCCGCCGCCGCCTCAATGACGGGCACCGCCCGGTGGACCACGCAGGGGTCGTGCCGCCCTTCCAGCTCCAGCACGGCGTTCTCCATCTTCGCCATGTCGATGGTAAACTGCCGGCGGGCGATGGAGGGTGTGGGCCGCATGGCCACCTCAAAAATCAAAGGCATCCCGTTGGTGATGCCGCCATTGATTCCCCCGGCGCAGTTCTGCTCCGCTTTCACCGAACCGTCGTCATCCACATACAGCGGGTCGTTGGCCTCGGAGCCGCGCATGAGGGCGAAAGCCGCCCCCGCCCCAAAGGCCACCGCCTTCACCGCCGGGACGGCAAACAGGTATTGTGAAAAAATCCCCTCGGCATTCAGTCCGAAATCCGGGGCCCCCAGTCCGGGCGGCAGGCCGAACACCCCGCACTCGATGGAACCGCCCACAGAATCCCGCTCATTTTTGGCCTCCAGAATGGCGGCCTGCATCTCCTCCCCCGCCTGATCGTTCAGGACGGGGAAATCCTTGTCCGCGCAGGAGCGCAGGGACGCCCAGTCCTCCAGGGCGTCGTCGTTGACACCGTAGATGGTGGAGATATGGGCGCCCACGTACACGCCCTTTGGGGCCAGCACCTGCTTGGCCACCCCGCCGGCAAACACCAGCGGAGCGGTGAGCCGCCCGGAAAAGTGCCCGCCCCCCCGGTAGTCGCCGAAACCGCCGTAGCGCACCTGGGCGGCATAGTCGGCGTGCCCAGGGCGGGCCAGGTCCTTCGTGCGGGAGTAGTCCTTGGAGCGGGCGTCGGTGTTCTCAATGACGGCGCACAAGGGCGCGCCGGTGGTTCTGCCTTCAAACACGCCGGAGAGGATGCGCGGCTCGTCCGCCTCCTTCCGGGCGGTGGACAGGGCACTTTTCCCTGGGGCACGGCGGGCCAGATCAAAGCGGATGGCGTCCAGGTCCAGCGCCAGCCCGGCGGGGACGCCCTCCAGCACCACACCGATGGCGGGGCCGTGGGATTCGCCGAAAATGGAATATTTCATGGCATTTAACTCCTTGTGTTCGGTTACAGGGTAATCCAATAGCGTTCCAGGTCAACGTCCTCGTCCGGCTCGTGGACGGTGTTTTCATACACACCGCCGCCAGACAGGATGGTACGGCGGCTGGCCTCGTTCTCCGTTTTGCAGGTGATGAGCACCCGGTCAAGGCCCAGCGTCCCCTTGCAGAAATCCAGCGCCAGCCGAAGCTGCTCCTTGCCGTACCCCTTCCGCCGCTCACAGGGCCGGACGGAGTAGCCGATGTGGCCGCCGAACTGCCGCAGGTAGTCGTTGAGGGTATGCCGCACCTGGAGCATGCCCACCAGCCTGCTGTCCGATTCCCGGATGGCCAGGAACTGGGTGGCCTGTACCTTCCCTTCCGGGACCGTGGCGGGGTCCATATAGGCGCGCACGTGCGCCAGCCACTGCTCCTTGCTTTCGCTGGACCGCAGGGGGCCGCAGCCGTCCATGGAGCTGTCCGCCTCCCGGCACTCCCGGCGGTAGGCCCACACCTGGTCTAAATATTCCTCTGTGGGAACAATTAATTTGATGGGTTCCATAGGATTCACTCCCTTTTCTGGATTTTTCCGCCCAGCCGTTCGTATTCCTCCCAAAAGTTGGGGTAGGACTTGGCCACGCACTGGGCGCCGGTGACAGTTACCGGCTTCTCGCACCGGGTGGCGGCAACCGCCGCCATCATGGCGACACGGTGGTCGTTGAAGCTGTCCACCCTGACCCCACCATGCAGCATTTCCTTGCCCCGGATGGTGAGGGAATCCGGCCCCTCGGTGACATCCGCCCCCAAAGCGTTCAAGACTTGGGTAACGGAGGCCAGCCTGTCGCTCTCCTTGATGCGCAGGCGGGCGGCGTTGGTCAGGCGGGTGGTCCGCCCCGCCCGGAGCGCCGCCATTGCCGCCAGGGGCGGCACTAAGTCGGGACAGTTGGATACGTCCAGCGCCATATCCCCCGGTCCGCTCAGCTCCAGCGTCTGATCCGCGATCACCCGGTCGCCCTGAACGGAATAGGGATCCACCCCGGCGATCACCACCGGATTGCCCAGGAATCCGGCGGCGTACCAGAACCCGGCCTGGGACCAGTCCGCCTCCACGGCCACATCCGCCGCCCGGTAGGTCTGGTTCCCCTGGGGGTGGTAGTGGGGGGGCAGGGACATGGTGGCGGGCAGCTCCACCCCGAATCGGGCCATGACCTGGAGGGTCATTTGGATGTAGCCCTCGCTCTCCAGGGGCGAGGTGGGGATAATGGCCGACGGTCCGTCCAGCAGGGGCAGGGCGAACAGCAGGCCGGTGAAAAACTGGGAGGACACGTTGCCGGGAAGCCGGTAGGTTCCCGGCGTGAGCATCCCAGAGATGGTGAGCACGCCGTCCTTCTGCTCATAGAAGATGCCTTTCACATCGAAGATGTCAAAGTAGGGCTTCTGGGGCCGTTCCATCAGCCGCCCCCGGCCCGTAAAGACGCCGCCCCCCCGCACCGCCAGGGCGATGGGGATGAGGAAACGCAGGGTGGAGCCGCTCTCCCCGCAGTCCAGCCGGGGATAGGCCATGCGCCGCAGGGGGGACATAGAATTGGCCCCCATGCCCCGGACGGTGACGGTAGAACCGTCCCGGGAGAACCCCGCCCCCAGGGCTTCCAGACAGCCCAGAGTGGCCTCAATGTCCTGGGAGAAGGCCACGTTGGAGACGGCGCTCTCCCCGTCCGCCAGGGCTGCGGCAATCAGAACCCGGTGGGCCTGGGACTTGGAGGGGGGCGGGGTGACGCTCCCGGCTAATTCACTTGGGGTGATGGTAATGTCCATAGGCTTCTCCTTCCATAGCGGGCGCGGCATTTCCCTAAAAACCTGTATTCACAACCTCAATTCACCGTCTGGCCGGGTCTTTCCCCGCCATGCCGCGTTATTATTCCCGAATTTAAAATTCGGAAATAATACATTTGATTTGAGCCGTTTTGCTCGCCGCCGTAAACGGCGGCAACCGCAAAACATGGCACATATTACTTCCGACCTTTCGGTTCGGAAGTAATAAATTTTCTGGAAATAAACGCAATGATTCCTGCGAAAATTTGCCTTGCCTGACGGGAAAATCCCTCGGTCGTCCGGCGGCTTCGGCTGTGAATACAGGTTCTACGTTACAGCAGCTTCAGCAAATCGGATTTGGCAATTTGATGGAGGACGGCGTGCCCCATCCTGTCCAGCAGAATGAGGGTGATGTCCGCCCCCGCGCCCTTTTTGTCCAGGCCGATGGCGGCGGCGTAGCCGTCCATAGCGCAGGAGATGGAGGTGGGCAGGCCCAGGCTTGCCACCACGTTTTCCAGCCGTTCCGGGATGTCCGCCGGGGTGATACCCAGCGCCACGCCCAGCTTGGCCGCGGCGCACATACCCGCCGCCACCGCCTCGCCGTGGCTCCACTCGGTATAATGCCCCGCCAGCTCATAGGCGTGGCCCAGGGTGTGGCCGAAGTTCAAAATCATCCGCAGGCCGGTGTCCAGCTCGTCCTCCATGACTACTTGACGTTTAATGTCACAACAGGTATACAAGATATGTTCAATGTCCGCCATCAATTCCGGCTTGGAAGGGCGGGCGGTGAGAAAATCGAAAAAATCAGCGTCCCAGATACAGCCGTACTTGACCACCTCCGCCATCCCCTCCATGAACTGGGGCAGGTCCAGGGTATTCAGCACATCCGGGTCCATGAGCACCAGGCGGGGCTGGTAGAACGCCCCGGCCAGGTTTTTGCCCGCCTTCAGATCAATGGCCACCTTGCCGCCCACGGAGGAGTCCACCTGGGCCAGCAGGGTGGTGGGGATCTGGACAAAAGCTACCCCCCGCAGGATGGCGGCGGCGGCAAAGCCCGCCAGATCACCCACCACGCCGCCGCCCAGAGCCGCCACGCCGTCGGTACGGGTCAGGCCAAACTCCATGAAGCCCTCCCACAGCTGGGAAAGCTGGGAAGCGTTTTTGCTTTTCTCCCCGGCGGGGACAACGAACAGCCGCACCTCAAATCCTGCGGCGGTCAGGCTGTCCAGCAGGGGCTTGCTGTGAAGAGGCTCCACATTGCTGTCGGTGACCACCGCCAGCTTGGACGCCTTGGGCAGGACCGCCCGGACGCGCGCGCCCGCCTGGGAGAGCAGGCCGCGCTCAATCAAAATATCGTATTCCCGGCCGGGCAGGGCCACCGTGAGGGTTTTCATCGTTGACGCCTCCTATAGCTTATCCACCACATCTTCCAGGGAACGAAGGAAGGACTCCTCGCCCCAGGTGTTCACTTTGAAAAACATGGCCTGACTGCCTCCGGCGGTGATGGCGGTAAGCCAGAGGCTTTTCCCCTCCCCTGCCAGGGTCAGGGACATGGCCACCCGGTTCCCGCCCAGGGCGCTGTACCGCTCATACACCCGCACTGCTACCTTGACGGGGCCGATGGTAAAGTCCGAACGGTCCTCCAGGGTGGCGGACATGCTCCCATTCAACACGGCTTGGTCCAGCCGCCACAGAATGTCGTCAAAGTCTCCAGTAATCGTGCGCTCCAGCTTTGCCATACCACAATTCCCCTTTCCGCTATACCAGCTTCTTCCCCATCAGTTCAACCAGGGGATTCAGCTTATCCATCAGATGCCGGAACTTCTCCGGAGTGAGGGACTGTGCCCCGTCGCACTTGGCCCGGGGAGGATCGTTGTGCACCTCCACCATCAGGCCGTCCGCGCCCACGGCCACGGCGGCCATGGCCAGCGGCTCCACCATCCAGTACATCCCGGCGGCGTGGGAGGGGTCCACCACAATGGGCAGATGGCTCATCTTCCGGATGGCCGGGATGGCGGACAAATCCAGTGTGTTGCGGGTGTACGTCTCAAAGGTGCGCACCCCCCGCTCGCACAGGATCACGTTCTCATTGCCCGCGGCCATAATATACTCCGCCGACATGATCCACTCCTCATAGGTGTTGGACAGCCCCCGCTTCAGGAGGATGGGCTTGGACAGCTTGCCCACTTCCTTCAGCAGGTCGAAGTTCTGCATATTCCGGGCGCCCACCTGGACGAGGTCCACTTTTTCCTCAAACAGCCCGCAGTAGCGTGGGGCCATGATCTCGGACACGATGGGCAGGCCGGTGGCGGCCTTGGCCTCCAGCAGCAGCTCCAGGCCGTCCGCCCCCATGCCCTGGAAGGAGTAGGGCGATGTACGGGGCTTGAACGCGCCGCCCCGGAGCAGGGAGGCCCCCGCCGCCTTCACGTCCTCGGCCACGCCGGTGATCTGATCCTCGCTCTCCACCGAGCAGGGACCGGCGATGACGGTGAACCGCCCGCCGCCGATGGGCACGCCGCACACATCCACCACCGTGTCCTCCGGGTGGAACTTGCGGTTGGCCTTTTTATAAGGCTCCTGCACCCGCATGACCCGCTCCACGTCGTCGTTCATGGACAGCTTGTCCATGTCGATGTGGGCGGTGTCGCCCACCAGCCCCAGGATGGAACAGCCTACGCCGTTGGTGATGCCTACCGTAACGCCGTGGTCCTGCTCCAGCTGGGCCACAAGGGTTTGAATCTTCTCCTGGCTTACGCCGGGCTTCATGACAATTACCATAATGAAAACTCCCCTTTTTGAAATAAAAGAAGCCCATGGACTTGCGGTCCATGAGCTTCCCGAATCATATCATCCAGGCAGGGCCTGCCGCCCCCACTCAAGCAACCCGCAATTCCACAGCGAAACAGCCGGACCCGTTAAATCGAGTCCAGCCAAAGGATTTGGTAAAGCTGCGGGAGAGGGAGATGGCCATGGTAAATTCCTCGCTGAATTTGGATTAGGGACATTATACACTTTAATGCAATAAAATGCAAGGGCTTTTTCTGGAAAATGGCACGCCTCAGCCGTCCCCCCGCAGGCCGTCGCGGCCCGCCTGTCCGGGGCAGATGTGCTCAATGAGCTGCTCAATCAGCTGGTGGAGCAGCCGCGCCCGGGTATTGTCCGCCGCCCGGTAATAGACCTCCTTGCCGTCCCGGCGGCTGACGATCAAATTGCTGCCGCGCAGCTGCTTCAGATGGTGGGAGACGGCGGGGCTGCTCATCTCCATCAGGGCGGACAGGTTGATGACGCACTCCTCGCAATGGCAGAGGATCCAAAACAGCCGCAGGCGGCTGCCGTCCCCCAGCTGGCGCAGCAGCAGGGAAATGTCCACAAATTGCTCTGGGGTGGGGCTGTTCTCCATGATATGGGCGATATGCTCCCCGTGATTGTGGGGCAGGTTGACTGGGGCCATTTGACCGCCTCCTTGTTGACGCGATATTGTACCACAGGCGCGGCGCGCTGTTATGGTATATCAGTCTAATCCCGTACAATATCCGCTTTTCGGGTATTGTACCACGTTTCAGCAAAAGAGGAAAGCCCGAAATCTGCGTCTCGTCCCGCCGCCAATCCAGACTAATAAAATTTCTCCCACCCCCTTGACATTTGCCCGGGGGTGGCGTATGATGTAGCCATAACGATTAAACAATTATTTAATCGTTATCCAACAAGTTATAAAGGAGCGATATATGATGAAAAAAACCTATAAAATCGAAGTGGACTGCGCCAACTGCGCCAATCTGATGGAGGACGCCGCCCGTAAGACCGCCGGGGTGGAGGCCGCAACCGTCAACTTCATGACCCAGAAGATGATCGTGGAATTCACCGAGGGCCAGGATCCCAAGGCCGTGATGAAAAGCGTCCTGGACGCCTGCAAAAAGGTGGAGCCGGACTGCGAGATTTTCCTGTAAGGGGCGTCCCATATGCAGGAAATTGTGGTAAACGCGCTGCTCTCCACTGTGATTGTGACGGCGGCGGTCCTGCGTTTCTTCATCGGCGTCCGCCCGGACAGCGGCATGACCAAAAAGCAGAAAACCATGCTGGTGCGCATCCTGGTTTCCGCCGCCATGCTGCTGGCCCTCCAGTTCCTCCCGGCGGAAGCCTTTGTCCGGCTGGACGGGCCTCTGTTCCCCTCCGCCGGGCGGTGGGTGCGGTTCGCCTTTTACCTCGCCGACTACTTGATCATCGGTTACGACATCCTGAAAAAAGCCGGGAAGGGCATCCTCAACCGCCGGGTATTCGATGAAAACTTCCTCATGGCGGTGGCCACGGTGGGGGCCATGGCGCTGGCTATTTGCGAAAACGGCGACTATCTGGAGGCCATCGCCGTCATGCTGTTTTACCAGGTGGGCGAGTGGTTCCAGAGCTACGCCGTGGGCAAAAGCCGCCGCAGCATCAGCGACTTGATGGACATACGTCCCGACTACGCCAACGTGGAGCTGGACGGCAGGCTGGAGCAGGTGGATCCCGACGAGGTAGAACCCGGCAGCGTTATCGTGGTGCAGCCCGGGGAGAAGGTGCCCATTGACGGCGTGATCTTGGAGGGCAGCTCCAGTTTGAACACCAGCGCGCTGACGGGGGAGAGCCTGCCCCGGGAGGCCAAGGAGGGCGATGAGATCATCAGCGGCTGCATCAACATGACGGGCGTGCTGAAAATCCGGACCACCAAGGAGTTCGGGGAGTCCACCGTGTCCAAAATCCTGGACCTGGTGGAAAACGCCAGCTCCAGGAAGTCCAAATCGGAGGATTTTATCTCCAAATTCGCGAAAATCTACACCCCCGCCGTGTGCTGCAGCGCCTTGGCTCTGGCCATCCTGCCCCCCCTGGTGCGGATGCTGGTTCTGGGCCTGTCCGCCGGCTGGGGCACCTGGCTCTACCGCGCCCTGACCTTCCTGGTGATCAGCTGCCCCTGTGCTTTGGTCATCAGCATCCCGCTGAGCTTCTTTGCCGGAATCGGCGGGGCCAGCCGGGAGGGCGTACTGGTGAAAGGCTCCAACTACCTGGAAATCCTGTCCCAAACTAAGATTGTGGTGTTCGATAAAACCGGCACCCTGACCCAAGGGGTGTTCGAGGTCAACGGCATACACCACAGCGAGTTGGACGAGGAAAAACTCATCGAATACGCCGCCCTGGCGGAGAGCGCGTCCTCCCACCCCATCAGCAAGAGCTTGCAGCGGGCCT
>CAJTVM010000062.1 GCA_910579595.1 uncultured Oscillospiraceae bacterium | reverse complement strand
CGGACCCATGCTCGCCGAGGCCATCAAGGCTTTTAAGGCTTCCAAGGGCTGACAAAATAACCTAAATTTTACCATCTGTAATGCCAGGGGCGGACAAAATGTCCGCTCCTGGCTTTTTGTGCATTTTTGCATAATTTTTGGTTGAAAATATGTGGGGTAACCAGAATTGGTATTGAATACTTCTTGTATACTTCCACATCTTGTACCTGTGTCGAATTTTGTCGAATTCTGCGATTTCTTTTCCTTGCAACCGGGTGATATCCCGGTGATAATGGGGTTGGAAAGAGAGGTGAAGTCAATGCGAGAACTGTTTTTGCAGACACTGACGCTCCCTGACGAATCCGGCGCGATCCGCAGCTATGACTACTCCATCTTGATTGACGAAATGGATGTTGGTCCATACGCCTGCGAGAGCTATGGCGTCCGGGTAGTCGAGCAGGGCGGCGCAGAGGCGTCAGCGCCCCATGTGACGTGCAGCGCCGCCCGTATCGATGAGCTCAGCGAACTGCTGCTGCGCAATGCGGTGACGCCAACCACATTTCACGATGTGCTGGCCGACTGGCTTTAGCCGCCCAAATGATGAAATTGCCCGAAAGACCTACTGCTCGAAAAGCTGGAAACGGTTCTATCGGTTCTAAAATATGCGGGACGCCGGCAACGGCGTCCCGCTTGTTTGTTAACTGCGCCCCAGAGCGAGCAGCGTATCGGCTACCTGATCCGCGGCCTGCGCCACCTTGTCAAAGTCCACATAGGGGTTGTAGAGCCGCTCCAGCCTGTCGTGGGCCTCCTTGGCCTGGGACAGCCCGGCCACCCCCTCCTCCAGCAGGGCGGCGGCCACCCGGCGGGTAAACCGCAGCCGGGGCTTGGCGGCGCGGTAGGCATCGCCGTCCACCATGGCATCCAGCCGCAGGCGGCGGTAGGCCCGGTGGGGCCAGGGCTGCTCCGGCGTGGAGGTAACGAAGGCCAGGGACAGGTTAGGGAAAATGAGGTGGGCAAGCCTATCGGGGGCCATGGGATCGGGACAGGCAACAGCCCGGTGCCCCGCCGCCAAAGCGGCGGTGAGGATGGGGTTGAGCAGGTGGTGGGCCAGGCCATAGCTGTCCGACAGCTCGTAGATCCGGTCGGCCTGGGCTTCCACCGTCTCCCAAAGGGCCACCGCTCCCTTGTGGGTGACGGCGGAGAGGAACCGCTGCTGGGGCTGTGCGCCGCCGCTGCCAGGCTTTTTCAGCTCCCGGCTGATGATGCCCGCCGCCCGCTTGGCCAGCTTCTGCTGTACCGCCGGGGTGGCCAGCAGCTCGTTCATGTCCCGGCGCAGCTCCCCCGCCGCCCCCAGGCAGCGGTAAACCCGCTTGTAGTGGCCCTGGTATTCGGCGAAAGCGTCCAGGATGTTCTGCTTCAGGGGCTGAAGTCCTTCGCGATCATAAAAGCCGCTCAGATCTATGTAGCGATCCACCACGCCGGGGCATTGGGGCTCCAGCACATGGGGCGCGGGGTCAAAAGGACACTTTTGAGGGACAGTCTATAAAAATGGCACAAAGCTCACAAAAAACAGAACTTTATTTTGGGCACATTGACTTGCGGGGTTTTGCGGGAAATAGTAAAATAAAGGACAGGAGAGATCGGACGGAGCACACGGAAGCCACCGGCCCGATCCGTAATAGGAGGTAAGACTATGAAGGCAAAGAAGATCCTGTCCGTCCTGCTCAGCGCCGCGATGGTGCTGAGTATGCTGACCATGAGCGTCATGGCAGCGCCCGCCGAGGGAATGCCCCCCGATGGGATGCCCGGCGGTCCGGGTGGTCCCGGCGAAGGCGGCGGGGCCAGCGCGCTCACCCTGGCCGACCCCGGCTACAAGTACCAGACCATCCAGAACGTAACCTCTGTGTCCGATGTGAAAACCTTGCCCAGCCTCAATGAGCTGGCCGACATCGTGGTGGGCGCCACCGTCAACGGCGAGGAAGTCACCGGACTGCTTACCATGACCAAGGACGGCGTGGAGGTTCCCGTGGAAGAGGGCAGCTACACCGCCGCTGACAAAGTGGTCATCACCGCCACCAACTATCTCCAGGATGCCGGCGAGGACAATCAGCTGGAGGCCCTGGGCAGCTGGACCGCCATCTCCGGCCTGCCCTACCGCGCCGCTCTGTCCATCCGGGACGGCAAGATCGTCTCCGATGAGTCTGTCCGCTCCGCCATCAGCGGCACGATTTCCGGCACCGCCGCCTCCGGCGTGAAGTCCGAATCCCAGACCTCCGGCTTCAGCGCCATGATCATCCGGGACAGCGACTACAAGATCACCAATGCCGATATCAACCTGGACAGCAAGTCCGACGGCAAGGACGTCAACGACTTTGCGGGCTACGGCGCGGGCGTGGTGGTGTACGGCAACTCCAAGGTGGAGATCGAGGATTCCAACATCACCACCTCCGGCGTGGCCAAGGCCGCTACCTTTGCCGACGCGGGTGCCGACCTGATTGTCCGCAACTCCACCCTGACTTCCAAGGGCGGCGACATTTACAAGGATTACAAGTCCACCGCCAACCAGTCCTACATGATCAACCCGCCCTGGGTGCTGGGCATTGCCGGGTCCTCCCGCACCACCAACGTCATGGGCGACTATACCACCGGCACCTATGTCAACACCGTCTTTGATGCCGCCGACTGGGGCGCGGTGTCCATCGACACCGGAAGCTATATGCACCTGACACTGATCAACAGCGCCATTAAGGTAGCCGGATCCGGTTACGGCGCCTACGCCATCGGCGGCGGCACCCACGAGGATTACTACGGCACCACCTTCGACGTGGACACCTACGCCATCATTATGACCGGGGCCACCGCCAGCCTGGGCAGCGTGGTCAAGGGCGAGGAAATCGAGGTGCGCAAGATCGTGGCCGACGACGATGCATCCAACCGCTCCACCTCCACCAAGGACGGCGATCTGATCACCACCGAGACAGCCACCGAAACCGCCAATTCCGTGGTCAACTCCAAGAACTTCGGCTTCATGTTCCACCACAACGCCGCCAACGGCTGGAATGTGCTGAACCTGAACCCCGGCACCGAGATCAACACCGGCAACGCCGCCTTCCTGGTGAAGAAAATCAACGCCGAGATCAACGTCAACGGCGCGGACGTCAACTCCGGCAACGGCGTCATCCTCCAGATGATCGACAACGATGATGACGGCGTGGGCGCGTTCATGGATGACTTCTACGGGATGCCCACCTTCAACTACAAGTATGAGGAGAAGGACGGCTGGGCCTCCACCTGGGGCGTGGACTATAAGGATTCCGGCTGGCAGACCGAGTTCAACGTCAGCGACGCCGACCTGAAGGGCGATCTGTACAACGGCACCGGCTACGGTTCCAACGGCGGCTCCGCGCTGAACGTCAACCTGGGTAAAGGCGCCAGCCTCACCGGCGTGATCTCCTCCACTGAGACTCAGCACGGCGACAGCCTTGACAACCTGTACAAGAGCTTCATCTACCGCAAGGACGACGAGGGCTTCAGCTACGATACTGCCGCCGAGGCCGCGGGCAAGCTGGGCCACGTCATTAACCAGAACTACTACAACGGCGTGAACCCCGTCAATGTCACCCTCACCGACGATGCCGCCTGGACCGTCACCGGCAACAGCATTGTCAACAACCTGAGCGCCAAGAGCACCGCCGTCACCGCCGAAAAGCCCGTGATCATCTCCGTGAAGGGCACCTTGACGCTGGACGGCAAGCAGGTCACCGATGATGTTGCCACCGTGGGCAACGTGAGCTACGTGATCACCTTCCAGGACGTCCCCGCCAACACCTGGTACGTGGGGGCTGTGGACTATGTGGCCGCCAAGGGCATTATGAACGGCACCGGCAATCACAACTTCGGTGGCAAGGGCACGGTCACCCGGGGCACCGTGGCCACCATGCTGGCCCGTATGTCCGGCGTGGACACCGAGGGCGGTGCGCAGTGGTACTCCAAGGGCATGGAATGGGCCATCGCCAACGGCATCACGGAGAACACCAACGCCACCGAGGCCGTCAGCCGTCAGGAGATTATCACCATGCTGTGGCACCTGGACGAGCCCGAGGCCACCGGCAGTCTGATCGGCTTCAGCGATGGGGCTTCCACCGCCGATTGGGCGCGGGAGGCTATGGCCTGGGCTGTGGGCGCGGGCGTGATTCAGGGCCATGCCAACGGCAGTCTGGCCCCCACCGCCACGCTGACCCGTGCGCAGCTGGCTCAGATCTTCTACAACTACTACACAAAGGCAGCGAAGTAATAAATGCAAAAGCTCCCCGGGCCGATGGCCCGGGGAGCTTTTTGCGCCGGGGAAAGGGGAGTGCGGCATCATCCCGGCAGGATTGCGGACGCCCTCCGCCAACATAATGGCGGCAGGGGAACCGGAGTGCATCCGGGACACAGAGCAAGGGGGACCCGCAGGCTTTCGCCTGCGGGTCCCTTCGATGTTTCAGCGTCCGTGCGGAGGATTTGCTTTAGTCCTCCCAGGAGATCAGTCCGCCGATGAGGTCGGGATCCTGGTTCCAGACCTTCTCATAGGCGGCGGTCATGTCCTTGTAGTGAAAGCGGTGGGTAATCAGCGGCTCGATGTTCAAATAGTTGTGGGCGATGAGGTTGAGGAATACCCGGATGTCCTCGTCGCAGGTGTTGCCCATGAGACTGGCGAAGCGGCGCAGCCTGGAGTTCATCACCGGGGGCCACACGCCCTGGATTTCCAAATCGGCGCGGCGCAGGGCGAAGGGCCGGGAGTTGACGTAGGTGCCGATGAGGCTGGCCCCCTTCTGCATCAGGTTGTCATCGTAGTTGGGCATGGTTTCGCCGTGAACCTGGGAGATCATCACCACGCGGCCCCGCTCGCCCACGATCTCAAAGGCCTGCTCCAGGGGCTGGCGGGAGCCGGTGGCCTCGAAAATCACGGGGACGCTGCCACCGCACAGCTCGTCAACGGCCTTCTGGAGGCCGTCCGGATCCTCTTTTGGGTTGATGGCCCGGGTAACGCCCATCTTGCGGGCCATATCCAGCCGCTCGTTGGACAAATCGGTGACGATGACGGGCACCGCGCCAGCCAGGCGGGCAACCTGGGCGGTAATCGCGCCCACAAAGCCCTGGCCCATGACCACGGCGGCTTCGCCGAACTGAAGCTTGGACTGGCGCACGGCGTACATACCTGTGTGACCCAGGTTCCAGAACGCAGCCTGCTTCTTGTCCACGCTCCTGGGGGCGGGGGTGCAGTTGATGGCGTCCATGATGAGGTACTGGGCGTGTTCGCCGGTGGTGACCACCACGTCGCCCACTTCAAACTCGTCCACCTCGGGACCCACGGCCTCCACGGTGGCGCACATACTGTAGCCGATGCTGGTGGGCAGGGGGACGATGAAGCCGTTCATCAGGGCGTTCTCGGTGCCGGGGCTCATGGTGGAGTAGTGGGCCTTCAGCAGCAGCTGCCCGGGGCCGGGGGCGGGCAGCTCCTTTTCCTTCAGCTCCACAAGGCCCTTGGATACCTGGGCGTACAGGGTTTTCATAACGGTTACCTCCTAATTGATTTTATATAGCGTCGGAAAATGGTATGGATGGATGGCGGTTTTTGGGTTCAACTGCATTATTTCATCCCAACTGAAAAAAAGCAATGGTCCCGGACGGGGTTCTAAGAAAATGACATATTTATCGAAAAAAACGTCATTGAGGCTTTGGCGTTTGTATGGAATAATCAAAATCAGAAAATGGATGGCGGTTCTACCACAAAAATTTTATGAGAAGGAGCGGTACTTATGGAAGCCAAACAGATCCGGGGCAGGCGCGTGGAAAAGCCCGCCCGCAGGCCCAGCGTGAATATGCTCACCATGTCCGACATCATCACCGGCGTCAACTCCATCCTCAACCCCGGCAAGGAGCCGGTGAACTGGTTCGCCCCCGCCGCCGGCGCGGTGGCCGCTGTCCACGTCAAGGAAGGCAAAGCGAACATCGACAACCCCGGCGTCTTCTACGGCGGCGATGTCACCGACAAAGAGGTATCCGGCCTCAAGGTAGTGGCCTACGATGGCCGCGAGGGCGGCATCTATGCCGAGGGCGCTTCCACCGACGTGACGGTGGACGGCGCGTATATCTCCCTGGCCGGGGACGGTGAGGGAATCGGTGGCCCCGCCAGCGGCGCGGCGGCCAAGTACGGGGCCAAGCTCACCCTCCACGATGCGGTGATCGCCACCACTGGCCGCACCAAGTACTCCACCGCCGCCGAGGAGGGCTCCGTGCTCAAGGTGTACGACTCCGTCATCTGGTCCCACGGCATTCCCTATGGCGAAAACATCCTCGCCTCCGACGCGCTGATGTCCACCCCGCCTCCCCCGCTGGAGATCGACGGCAACACCCGCACCCACTGCACCATGTCCAACTCCCAGAGCTTCTTCTACCGCAGCAAGATCATCTGCGACGGCTGGGCCGCCCTGTCCACCGAGTCCTCCGAGGGCTATGTGTACCTGGAGGCCAACGACTGCGACATTGTGTGCACCAAGAACGGCTACGGCGCGTACGCCGACCCCGGCTGTCACGACGTGTTCAACCGCTGCAACCTGGAGATGGCCCGGATGGCTGCGATTCTGGCAGGCAACTGTGACATGGCCTTTACCGGCTGCACCGCCGACTGCGGCTCTTACTTCGCCCTGATGCACTGCGTCAACGGCTGGCAGGAGGAAGTGGGCAGCGTAGAGGTGAACGGTGGGCATATCCGCTCCAAGAAGGAGGCTTTCCTCATCAAGAGCCACAACGCCCTCATCGACCTCACCGAGGTGGACATCGCCTCCGAATCCGGCGTGCTGGTGCGCACCATCGTCAACGATGACCCCTGCGCCACCAAGGTCACCGAGCCGCCCTACGGCGTGAATGTGCGCATGGCGGGCATGAGCGTGTCCGGCGACCTGCTCCACGAGGACGCCACCCGGGATATGTGGGTGGAGCTGAACTCCACCACCCTCACCGGGGCCATCAAGGGCGCGAACCTGTCCATGGACCCGGGCAGCAAGTGGACTGCCACCGGTGATTCCAACGTCACTCTGCTCACCGATGTGGATCCCGCCCAGATTGACGCGCCCGCGGGCATCACCGTTACCGTGCGCGGCGGCGAGGCGGCTGAGTACACCCTGGCTGGCGGCGGCCGGCTGGTGGTGGAGGCGTAACGCCCCGCCCATTCAAGAAAGGAGAAATCAGTCATGATTTACAAAGCGCTTCACGTAGGCATCAGCGTAAAAAACATGGAGGAAGCTCTGGACTGGTATAAGAGGAACCTGGACTTTGAGCTGGTGAAGGATGACTATGTTCCGCCTCTGGAGGCCCGCATCTGCTTCATCCGCAACGGGGACTTCGAGATCGAGCTGTTCCAGTATGACGATCCCAAGCCCATCCCCGAGGATCGGCTGACGCCCAACTCCGATCTCCAGACCGTAGGCACCAAGCACGTGGCCTTTGAGGTGCCCGACATGAAGGCCCTCAAGGAGAAATTCCTGGCTAACGGCGTGGACATCGCCCACGAGGTCATGATGGAGGGCAACAACGTGATGTTCGTCCGGGACTGCTCCGGCGTGCTCATCGAGTTCATCCAAAACAACTAAGCGGTCGAACCGTTTTCCCGCCCGCCGGACGGGAAAACGGGAACATTCAAAAAGGGAGAGAGACATCTATGGTAAAAAACAAGAAGTTTGCCGGCTACACCATCGCGTTCTGTATCCTCGGCGTGGTGTTCATGTTCCTGTACTCCGGCCTGCAAAACGACCAGATCAATATCATCCAGAACTTCACCGCATGGAAAAACACCGACACCCAGATGCCCATGACGGTTGGTAACTTCGCGTGCATTATCCTGACCGTGATCTACGGCACCTGCTTCATCAAGTTCGGTGTGCGCAAGACACTGATCCCCTGCATCGGCGTGTCCGCCCTGGGCTGTCTGGGCATTGTGGCCGCCAACGGTCTGGCATGCATGAACAGCGAGGCGCTGACCGTGGCCTCCCACGCCACAAACGACCCCGCCGTGACAGGCAACTACATCCTGTTCTGGATTTCCCTCTTCGCGGTGCGCTGCGCCTGTATGTGTTTGCAGATGGCGGGCTTCCAGCTGGCCGCCTCCTGGTTCATCCGCTACCGGGGCCGTGTGCTGGGCATCGTTACCCTGGGCTCCCCCCTGTTCTCCCTGATTGGCACCTCCGCCATGACCACCTTTATCAACCGAAACCTGGGCGGCGACTACCGTCCCTTCTATGTGGGCTTGGCCGTCCTGCTGGTGGTGGTGGCCATCCTGGTGGTACTGTTCATCCGTGATACGCCGGAGGAGGTTGGCCTCTATCCCGACGGCGCGGATCACGCACCCAAGTCCGAGGCGGGGGACGAGATCCAGCTTTCCATGGGCGAGGTGCTCAAGCAAAAGAAATCCTGGATCCTGATCTGCAACTACGGCGCATTCCAGTTCGTGATTAACGCCTGCATGGGTTCCATGGCCGCGTGGTTTGTCAGCCTGTGCCTGGGCAACATGGACAAGGTAGCCGCCGGTCCCATGGGTGAGGCCATGGGCAACATGGGTCCCGCCGTCCTGTTCGTGGGCCAGGCGGTGCCCTGGCTGAGCTTGGGCGTGCTGGTGGGTATCGGGATGTCCTTCATTTTCGGCGTCATCGACGATAAGCTGGGCACCCCCATTGCTTCCCTGGTTCTGGGCGTCACCGAGTTCTTCCCCGTCATCGGCCTGATGATGCAGGCCAAGTCTGTGGCTGAGACCGGCTCCTGCAACGTGCCCATGCTGGTGCTGTGGGGCTTCGGCGTGGCCTGCATGACCGGCGGCGTGCCCACCATGCACCCGGCCTCCGTCAGCTTCATGTTTGGCCGGCGGGAGTACCAGTCCGCCAACCGCGTGATCATGGCTATTCAGCTGATCCCCTCCGCCGTGGCCGCCATGATGATGACCGTCCTCATTGACATCGGGATGGGCACCGTGGGCTATGTCATTCTTCTGGCCGTGGTAGTGTTCGGCATCATCACCACCCTTCCCATGCTGAAAATGAAGGACGCCAACGCCGAGGACCGCGGCTGAGACGCGCACTACATCGTTATCTCCTTCCTCTTTCATAGGTTCGGGGCCGCGGTAGAGCGAACCGCGGCCCCGGGCCGTCTTTCCATTGATTTGGCTTTTCAGGCGGTGTGACCGATGTTATAATATTAAGAACCTGTATTTACAGCCGAAACCGGCGGATGGGCGAGGGATTTTCCCGACAGGCAAGGCAAATTTTCGCAGGAATCATTGTGTTTATTTCAAGAAAATTTAACGCGGCATGGCGGGAAAAGACCCGGCCAAACGGTGAATTGAGGTTGTGAATACAGGTTCTAACAAAGTACAGTCTGGCCCGGGGCCGTGAAGGGGGATGTCTATGAAACACAATATCTGGCGGTGGAGCATTGCCATCGCGGTGATCCTTTCGGTGGTGCTGGCGGCGGTGCTGATCCTCCGGGACAGACCCAAGGCGGAAACAGCCGAGGACAAGGATATTACCGTCAACCTGGTCTACGCCTTCCAAAACCGTCAGTGGAGCGCCTGCGTGGAGGAGGTGGTCCGGCAGTTTGAGGACGCCCACCCCGGCATCCACATCGCCTACGAAATCCAGTATGAGGACGAGGTGTACGAGGACACCCTGACCAAGCTGGTGGCCCGGGACGAGCTAGGGGACATCGTGCAGCTCAAGGAGCCGGTGCGCTTTGCGAAAAACGGTCTGCTCGCCCCCCTGCCGGAGGCGCTGTGCCAGCAGGTGGACAGCGTGTGCCGGGTGGACGGCACGCCCTATGCAGCGGCGGCGCTGGGGGTGACCACCGGGGTGGTTTACAACAAGGCGCTGTTCCGGGATCTGGGGCTGGATCCTCCCGCCTCCTACGAGGAGTTCCTGTCGCTGTGCGCCGCCCTGCGCCGCCAGGGCGTCACCCCCCTGGGGGTAGGCGGGCGTGATCTGTGGCATTTGGAGCACTGGATGAATCATTTCCTCCGCTCCGACGTGCTCAGCCGGGAGCCTGATTTCCTGGCCCTGTGCAAAACCGGGGAGCGGGACTGGGGCGATCCGCTGATCACCCGGATGCTGGAGCATACTTCCCAGCTATTCCGCCGGGGATATGTGGATTCCAACTGGATCAACACCCCGGACGCCGCCCTGTCCTACCACCTGGCGGAGGGGGAGGTGGCCATGGTGTTTTCCGGTCCGTGGCTCATCCAGGACGCGCTGGCGCTGGATCCCTCCCTGGAGCTGGGGTGGTTCTATGTCCCCAGCGAGGCGGGACAGGTGGTGGCTGGGGAGAGCGTGGACGTATTCTGGGCCGTCAGCGCGGGCTGTGCCCGGGACCCGGACCGGTACGAGGCCGCCTGCGCCTTTTTGGAGTTCTTCTACTCCGAGGAGGTGTACGAGCAGGTGTGCGCCGCCATGGCCGGGTTTTCCACCCTGACGGACAAAACCCGGGGACAATATGAAGCATCCCCCGCCATTGGCGAGATGGCGGAGGCCCGGGCGGGGGCAGATCTGCGCTTCACCGCCTACGTGGGGGACGAGAATACCCCGCCGGGATTTGAAAAGCGGCTGCTGGAGCTGCTGGTGCGCCTGTGCCAGGGGGAGCTGTCCGTCAGCGAGGCCCAGGCACTGTGCGCGGAATGCTGGGAGGAGGAGGCCGTCTATGAATAGCCCAAAGCCCCAGTCCACTTTTCAGAAGCTGGCCCTGTCCTTTTTAGCGCTGGGTGTGATGCCGCTGGTGCTGATGTGCCTGCTGTTCCTGCGCCAGTTCGACCGCTTTGCCACCCAGTCCATCGAAAACACCATGGAGGAGGCCAATTACTACGCCCAGAGCAAGGTAAACGGCCTGTTCACCGCTATTGACCAGTCCATGGACTATTTGTACGACTACTCCGCCGGGGAGTACGACACCCTGTACCAGTTGCTGGAAAGCCGCACTGCCGGGCGCAACGACAGGCACCTGTACATGGGCCTGATGCTGGATCGGTTTATCCAGGCCGATCCGGCGGTATCCGCCGCCTGGTTTGTCTCGGCCCGGGGAGAGGTTTTCTGCCGTTTTTACGGCCAGCAGAAATCCCAGCGGGCGGGGACGGACAGCCGCCATGTCCTGCGCAGCGGCGAGGGAGATTTTGCCCGCGCCCTGTCCATCCTCCCCGCCGCGGACGAAGGGACGTGGTGCAACGGTTCCTCCGATACGGTGCTGTCCCTGTCCCGGAACTATATGGACACCCGCTCGTTCCAGACCATCACCAGCACGGTGCTGGGCACCCTGTATGTGGACGTGCGCACGGGCGCCATTGATACGCTGCTGGGCACCCTGGATCTGGGGAAGGGCGGCAACGCAGCCATCGTGAACCGCCGGAGCGGGGAGGTGCTCTACCGGCTGCGCCAGAGGGTGCAGGTGCCCCTGCCCCAGGAGCTGGCCCCCAACGGGGGCGGCTTCTCCGATGAGCGCTGCACCGTATTTTACCAGCCCATCGGCCAGTCGGACTACCAACTGCTGATGTCCTTTGATCGTCAGGAACTGTACGACTCTTACCGCTCCAGCCAGATTTTCCTGATTGTCATGTTGTGTGCGGCAGCGGGGCTGGTACTGGCTCTGAGCCTGGGCGTCAGCGGCCACATCAGCAAGCCCGCGCGAGCGCTGAAACGGGCCATGGGCGAGGTGCAGAAGGGGGATCTCAACGTGCGGGTGAACATCCCGAGCTGGAATATCTGGGCGACGGCTTCAACCGCATGGTGGAGCAGCTGGACGATGTGATCCAGGAGGTGTACGTGGCGGAGATCTGCCAACGGGACGCGGAGCTCAACGCTTTGAAAATGCAGATTCAGCCCCATTACCTCTACAACACCCTGGACGTGATCCGCATGAGCGCCCTGGACGGGGGCGACGGCAAAACCGCCCGGCTGATTGAGAGCCTGTCCCACCAGCTGCGCTATGTCATCGGCGATCACCGGGATCGGGTGAGCCTGCGTCAGGAGCTGGATAACGTCCAGGAATATGGGGTGCTGATTGCGGCCCGGTACGAGGGGCGCATCGGGATCAACATTGAGGCGGCGGACAGCGATTTGGATCTGCTGGTGCCCAAGCTGCTGCTCCAGCCCTTTGTGGAAAACGCCGTCAAGCACGGCCTGCGGGACCGGATCGAGGGGGGCAGCGTACTGGTGGAGGTGGTCCGGCTGGAGGACGCGCTGCAAATCCTGGTGCTCAATGACGGCGCGCCCATTGATCCGGAGCGCTTGGAGCACATCCGGGACTTCCTGGAGCACGCCGGCGTGGGCGAGCAGGACGGGGAAGGGATCGTCAGCGTGGGCATGAAAAACACCTATGACAGAATTAAACTCAACTGCGGCCCCGCCTACGGCTTCACCATGGACAGCGGCGGGAGCATGGGAACCATTGTGACCATTCGTCTGCCAATCTGGAGGGATGAGGGAAATGCTGTGGAAGGTACTGCTTTGTGACGACGAGGCCGTCATTGTCAAGGGCCTGCGCCGCCTGATCGACTGGGAGGCGCTGGGCGTGGAGGTGGTGGGCGAGGCTACCGACGGCGGGCAGGCGGTGGAACTCATTGGGCGGCTCCGGCCCGACCTGGTGGTGTCCGACATCCGGATGCCAAAGCTCAGCGGACTGGACGTGATGTCTGCCGTCCAGTCCGCGGAACACCTGCCGAAATTCATTTTTATCAGCGGCTACGGGGAATTTGAGTACGCCCAGCGGGCACTGGCCGGGGGCGCGGTGGATTACCTGCTCAAGCCGGTGTCCGCCGAGGCCCTGGAGCAGTCGGTGCGCCGCGCCCTGGGGCTGATGGAGCGCAGCAGCGCCGACGCCCTGTTCCGCCAGCCCTCCGGCCAGGTGCAGGAATTTTTCGCCCAGCTCACCGCCAACCGGGAGTTTGCCGGGTCGGAGCTGTGCGGCAAATTCACCGCTATGCTGGAGGGACGGGATCGCCCCGTGTTCCGGGGGCTGTGCCTTGGGCTGTATCTGGAGGACGAGGAGCGCCTGGACAGCCTGCCCTACGAAAAGCAGCTATTGCAGCGGTTCATGGCCTTCAACACCGCCCGGGATCTGCTGGAGCGGAGCGGGCACGCCTGCTTTTTACGCAAGGACGAGGGGCATTGCTGGTTCATGGGCATTTTCGCCCCGGAGGAGGATGCGGAGCGGATCGTGGCCCAGGTGCTGGCGGAGGCCGCCGGACGCACCGGGCACCGCCTCCGGGCGGGGCTGGGCCGGGAGTGCGCAGGGCTGGACGAACTGCCTGTTACCTACGACGACGCCCTGTGGGTCTTTGATCTGTACTACTTCGACCAGCGGGAGATTTTGTGCTGGGACGGCGCGGCCCGCCCCCTCCGGGCCACCAACCAGAGCTTTGACGAAAATGTGAAAAAGGTATTCCACAGCATCGTGTCCAAATCGGAGGACGTGCTGGACGATGTGGACCGGGTGCTGGACGACGTGGCCGGCCTCCACTGGGGCAACCGGATGGCGGCCTATAACCGTACCATGCTGTTCACCGGGGACATCTGCCAGCAGCTTTACGGCAACCGCCTGCTGACGGGCAGCTTTACCCAGCGGCAGGACGAGCTCCAGCACCGGCTGGAGGGCTGCGCCACCTTTGCCCAGCTCCGGGAGCGGCTGCGGGACTACTACCGGGAGCTGCTGCCCGATGTGTACCGCAACGCCCGGGGCAGAAGCACCCGGGAGATCGTCCGGGTGCAGCGGTACATTGAGGAGCACTACGACCAGGAGATCTCGCTGAAAGCGCTGGCCGAGCTGGCCTGCGTCAGCCCCCACTATTTCAGCGCCTACTTCAAGGCGGAGACGGGGCAGAACTACAAGGCGTTCCTCACCCGGGTGAGGATGGAGCGGGCTATGGGGCTGGTGATCAACAGCGATCTGAAAACCTACGAGATCGCCGAGCGGGTGGGATACAACAACGTGCGGCGGTTTGTGGATGCCTTCCGGGCGGCCTATGGCATGAGCCCGCTGGACTACCGCAAGCTGCACAAAAAATGAGCGGGTGCCCGCCGCTTTTCACCGAAGCCTGGGGCTAAGAACCTGTATTCACAGCCGAAACCGCCGGATGGGCGAGGGATTTTCCCGTCAGGCAAGGCAAATTTTCGCAGGAATCATTGTGTTTATTTCAAGAAAATTTAACGCGGCATGGCGGGAATAGACCCGGCCAAACGGTGAATTGAGGTTGTGAATACAGGTTCTAAAAAACGGTCCCCACAAGGCTTACTTGTGGGGACCGTTTTCCGCTTGTTCAGAAAGCGCGTTTGCTCAAAGGCTGGCGTAGTAATCCTCCACCGCGCCAAAGAACGCGTCGATGTTTTCCCAAGGCGTCAGCGGCGGGATGTCGCAGCCGGAGGAGATCACAAAATTGGGGTAGCGGCAGCACTGCTCCATCATCTGGCGGGTGGCGGCGCGGACGCTGTCCGGCGTGCCGTTGCGCAGCTCTCCCGCCGGATCCACGTTGCCCATTACCAGCACATTGGCCGGGGCGGCGTCCATTATGTCCGCCATGTTAATGCAGTTACCGAAATGATAGCCCATGGCTCCCAGCTGGTAGACATCCTGGGCCATTTGGGGCACCGTATTGCCGCAGTTGTGGTAAAACAGGGCAAAGCTGTCATCCTGCACCGCGTCAATCAATTCCTTGACGTAAGGATGGGAGAACTCCCGGGCCAGCGCCGGGGACAGCAGCCCGGTGAGGGGTTCGGCCAGCAATACGCCGTTGGCCCCCGCCGCCTTGTAGGCGTTGCAGTAGTCGATCAAAAACGCCGTGGCCTTCTTCATCACGGTGTGGACCATATCCGGTTCGTCATAGCAGTAGACCAGCGCCTCGCTGACGTCCATCAGGCGCCCGGCCAGGGAGAAGGGGCCGATCACGCCCGCAAACACGGGCCGATCCTGGATCAACTCCGCCGCCTTGCGGATACCGTCCACGTTGATGCCGGTCCTGCCGTCGCCCACCTTGGGGACGCGCAGAGCGTCAGCCTCGTCCTCATCGGATACGATGGCCCCGATCACCGTGGGCACCTCGCCATCGGACACCCGGATGGTGGAGCCGAACGCCTCCGCTTCCACGGACAGATCCATCAGGCTAACACTGGCGGCCATGGGGGTGCGGTCCGCCACCAGCTTCAGCCCTTTTGCCTGCACATCGGCGGCGGAAATCAGTTCCTTGACCGTGAGCCCCATCAGCTGGACGCAGGGGAAGGACAGTACGGGCAGCGCCGCCTTTTTCGGGGCGGCAATGGTATCCGCTACCCATTGCCGGATATTTTTGTTGTCCATTTGTCTACCTCCTGATTCTCGAAGTTGAGGATTACACCTCATTCATATCATAAAGTATAACGGATGCTGCCGAAGCCTGTATAGAACTTATTTTTTATTTATATGACTTTTATATGGCTTTTCCACTGAAACGGACGCATCGTGCCCCAACCGCGCTCATGTCCGGCCTGGTTCCCGCATAGGCTTCTTCGGAGGCGGTTTTATGAAAGAGCAGTCCTTGATTCTCACGGAACTCCATCCCGTCAGCGCCGATCCGGCCGCTCAGGTTGTCCGCCGGGTTGTCACAGCCTGGCTCACAAAAGAGCTTCACAAATGATATCCGCGCCAGGGCTGTTTGCTGTCCTGGCGCGTGTTTTAGAACCTGTATTCACAGCCGAAACCGGCGGATGGGCGAGGGATTTTCCCGTCAGGCAAGGCAAATTTTCGCAGGAATCATTGTGTTTATTTCAAGAAAATTTAACGCGCCATGGCGGGAACAGACCCGGCCAAACGGTGAATTGAGGTTGTGAATGCAGGTT
>CAJTVM010000061.1 GCA_910579595.1 uncultured Oscillospiraceae bacterium | reverse complement strand
AGGATGTAGACCTTCACCTTGGGCTCGGTGCCGGAGGGCCGCACGATGACGGAGGAGCCGTCAATCTCCAAAAACGCGGTGCCGTAGCCGCTGAGCTTCTGCAAAATAAAGCCCTCGCCGCCGAAGAAGCCCGTCATGCCCTTCTTCTGGAAGAAGATGGACAGCTCCACCCCCGCCTCGGAGGCCAGGAAGCCGGATTTCTGCACCACGATGGGCCGGTCCGGGGTGATCTCCATCGCCCGGATGGCGCCGGGGAAGCTGGAGGCAAAGGCGATCATGCCGGGACCGCCCCGGGCGGTGTAGGTGTTTTGGAACATGGACTCGCCGGAGAACATCCGCCCGAAGGCCTTGCCGATGCCCCCCGCGCCGGTCTGCATCTCCATATTGGGGGACATCCAGACCATGGAGCCTTTTTCCGTAATCATGGATTCGTTGGCGTCCATGTCGCAGATGACCACGGGCATGGGTTCGCCGGTAATGTTGTAGCGCATAAGATTTTCCTCATTCTTGCCAATCAATATCAGGCATCAATTGCTACCTTTCTCCCATCTATAAACAGCCGATACTTTTTGATTCCTAAATTGTCTGTGCTCAGTCCCCCTGAAAAGCTGAACCCAATACTGTTGGGCGAAAAAGACACTGAAGGTGCCCCTATATTGACAAGTGTGTGCCCATAAACACCACATACCTTTATGTAATAAATATCGCGATTAACAGCCGAATCTCTCTCAAGAAATGTTTGCATACTCCCAGATAAAGCGTAGCCTGCAGTATCTATATCGCCATCTCGTACTGAGAAGTTGCAGATAAGCGCATTAAAAAAGAAACGGAAGAATAAATTGCGCTATGCTTATACAAAGCAAACTGACGGAAGCCATCATAAAATTTTTGTGATACGCCTCATCCTCTTTTTGCTGGACAATCCCTTTTACGCACTCTAAAAAGTTATACACAAACAAGATCGGCCACAGCCAACTGGTACAAGCCAATAGAACATAGAGTGCAGTCAGAATATTTTTCAATACATCACCACCTGTCTGTGGCTGGATCAATTCTTCAGCCCCTCTCCCCCGGCGGACGCATCATCCGCCGGGGGTTTTATTTCAGGACGCCGCCCGCGCGGGGGCGTTCTCCCTATTTCTGGTTCTGCTTTTCCAGGGAAGAAATAATCCCGATTCCGATGACGCTGATGGAAAATACAATCCCGAAGCCCTCCAAGACAAAGCAGCCCACAATTCCCGCCGCCGCGCTCAGCAGACCAAATCCAATTGCCTTACCCATAATATGTGCACCTCGGTTAACCCTTCAGCCTCCTGGCCCAAGCGGAGTACCGCGCCACCTTATCCGCACAGTCCTCCTGGCTGGCCCCCTGGGCCAGGATGTAGACCTTCACCTTGGGCTCGGTGCCGGAGGGCCGCACGATGACGGAGGTGCCGTCCGCCAGCTCGTAGCGCAGCACGTTGGAGCCGGACAGCTCCATGGTGCTCTTGGCCCCGGTGGCGGCGTCCACCACGCTGCCGTCCTTGTAGTCCTTCCAGGTCTTGACCGTCTCGCCGCCGATCTCCTTCGGGGGGGTGGCGCGGAGATTCGCCATCAAATCGGCCATCTTCTTCAGGCCGTCCAGGCCGGGCATCACCAGGTTCATGGTGCGCTCGCCGTAGTTGCCGTACTTCTCGTACAGGGCCAGCAGGGCGTCGTACAGGGTCATGCCCTTGCCGGCGTACCAGGCGGCCATCTCGGTCATGGCCACGGCGGCGGTGACGGCGTCCTTATCCCGGACATAATCGCCCAGCATATAGCCGTAGCTCTCCTCGTAGGACATGATGACATTGCCCTCGCCGCTGCCCTCCAGCTGATCCTTCTTCTGGGCCAGGAACTTGAATCCGGTGAAGGTGTCGAAGCACTTCAAGCCGTTGACCTCGGCCACTTTGCGGGCCATCTCGGTGGTGACGATGGTTTTCAGCGCCACGGGGTTCTGGGGCATCTTGCCGGTGCGCTGTTTCGCGCCGATGAGGTAGTCCAGCAGCAGCACGCCGGTCTGGTTGCCGGAGAGCACCTTGAACTCGTCCCCGGCCCGGACCATCAGGCCAACCCGGTCGGCGTCGGGGTCGGAACCCAGGATGAAGTCCGCACCCTCCTTGTTGGCCAGTTCCACCGCCAGATAGAAGCCCTCGGGGTTCTCCGGGTTAGGGGAGGCCACGGTGGGGAAGTTGCCGTCGATGACCATCTGCTCGGGGACGCAGATGACGTGCTTCATGCCCAGCCGCTTCAGGGCCTCGGGAATCAGCTTGTGGCCGGTGCCGTGGAAGGGGGTATACACCATTTTGAAGGTGTCCGCCACCGCGTCCACCGCCGCCTGGTCGTTGACCTGCTCCATCACGTTGGCCAGGAATTTCTCGTCGGTTTCCTCACCCATGATGGTGATGAGGCCGCCGGCCACCGCTTTGCCGTAGTCCGCCGCCTTCACATCGAACACGTCGGACTCCCGCATGAGCTTGGCCACCTCGTCGGCGTGGCTGGGGGGGAGCTGGGCGCCGTCGGACCAGTACACCTTATAGCCGTTGTACTCCTTGGGGTTGTGGCTGGCGGTGATATTGATGCCCGCGATGCAGCCGTACTCCCGGACGGCGAAGGACAGCTCGGGGGTGGGGCGCAGGGACTCAAACAGCCGCACGGGGATGCCGTTGGCGGCCATGATGCAGGCGGCTTCCCTGGCAAAGCTGTCGGAGTTGTTCCGGCAGTCGAAGCAGATGGCAATGCCCTTAGCGGCGGCCTGCGCTCCCTCGCCCAGGATGACCTTGGCAAATGCCTGGGTTGCGTGGCGGATAACGTGGATGTTCATGCGGTACAATCCCACGCCCATGGTGCCCCGCAGGCCGGCGGTGCCGAACTCCAGCTGGGAGAAAAAGCGGGATTCGATCTCCTTATCGTCCCCGGCAATGGCGGCCAGTTCCGCCTTTTCCGCCTCAGACAGCGCGGGGGAATTGAGCCACAGCTCATAGGTTTGTTTGTAGTCCATTGGATTTGTCCTCCTTATGATGATTTCACGCTTCCCGCCCCTGGGGCGGAAGGCATAGGGTTAAAACGCGAAATTGCCGTCCACGAACACGGGGATCTCCCGCCCGTCCTGGGTGGTTCCCACAATAGACAGATCGGCGGTGCCCACCATGAAGTCCACATGGGTCATGGAGCGGTTCAGCCCCGCCGCCTTCTGCTCCTCCTCGGTCATGTCCTCGCCGCCCCTGACGCAGCTGGGGTACGCCTCGCCGAAGGCCAGGTGGCAGGAGGCGTTTTCGTCGAACAGGGTGTTGAAGAACAAAATGCCCGTGTTGCGGATGGGGGAGTCGTATGCCACCAGGGCCACCTCGCCCAGGTAGTGGGCCCCCTCATCAATGTCGATGGCGTGGCGGAGGAACTCCTCCCCCTCGGCGGCGTGTACGTTCACAATGCGGCCATCCTCGAAGTCCAGGTAGAAGTCCTTCACCAGGTTGCCGTCCATGGCCAGGGGCAGGGCGGCGTACACCCGGCCCTCTACCCCGTCCCAACGGGGCGCGGTGAAGATCTCCTCGGTGGGGATGTTGGCCACGAACTCCACCCCCTCGGGGGTGAAGTCGCTGCCCCCCGCCCAGACGTGGTTTTCCGGGAGCCGGATGGTCAGGTCGGTACCCAGGGAATTGGTATAGTGCAGGGTTTTGAACTGGTGCTCGTTGAGGGCTTTTGCCCGCCGCGCCGTGGCGGCAATGTGCTCCTTCCAACGCTCCACGGCCTTGCCGTCCCCGGTGATCCGGCACACGGAGAAAATGGCGTCCCACAGCGCGTCCAGCGCCTCCCCGCCCTTCTTGTCCGGGAACGCCTTTTCCGCCCAGGCCAGGGTGGGGTGGGCGCCCACGCACCACTGGAACCTGTTGGCGGTGAGGGCGTCGAAGTAGGCGCGGGTGGGCGGGCCGGACGCCTTGCGGCGGGCCTGGATGCGGGCGGGGTCAACCCCCTTCAGCAGCTCCGGGTTGGAGCCGGTGAAGGACAAACGGGGGCTCTTCTGCTCCAAAAACCAGTCCACCCGGGCCTTCATATAGCTGGGGTACTCGTCAAACACGGCGGCGTCCGCCCGGAGGAAGGCCTCCCGGGTGGTGAAGTCGTCCCCGAAGTAGGGCACCACGTTCCGGGCCCCGCAGTCGAAGCAGGCGGACACGCACTGCCGCATGAGGGGGGCGTACTCCACATTGCCCTCGATACTGGGGGTCTGCCCCGGCTGGACGTTCAGCCCCACCTCCACCAACAGGCGGGCGTACTCGCTGAGCTTTGACTCAAAATTTTCAACCATTGGTATCGTCTCCTTTTATAGTTCCGTCCCTCCACCGGCGGCAGTCCTCCATTGCCGCCAGCAGGGCCGCGCCGCAGGCCTCCGCCCCCCCGGCAAACGGGCCCAGGGGAAGGCCAGGGCCGCGGCCCTGGGCAGATGGGACTCAATCCAGCATTCGTCCAGGTTGAGCCCGATCTCGCACAGATCCCCCACATCCACCACCGGGAGGGGAAATTCCTCGGTCTGGTATTCGCCGTCCACCTTCACGCTGTGGTTGGCGTACCAGGCCCATTTCGCCTTGAGCCCGCCCTCCTCCAGTGCCCGGGCCAGACGGTTGGCCCTGCCGCGCAGGGGGGCGTAAATCTGGTTGAGCCGCTGGAACAGAGCTCTGTCCATGTGCTGTGCTTCCCTGGGCCATGGGCAGTTTGCCGGAAAATCCGGGCTTGCCCTTGTAATATGTTGGCATTATATCACAGTGGATTGGAAAACACAAGGATTGCGTTTTGATTTGTCCCGCTGTATAATATAGTCCGATATCGTGAAAAGGAGAAAGCCTATGCTGACCACCGTCATTCCTCAGGGGTACGCCCCCCTGCTCAACCTGTACGACACCCAAAAGGCCATTGGCCTGCTCAAGCGCCTGTTTGAGGACGATCTGGGCGGAGCGCTGAACCTGCGCCGGGTGTCCGCCCCCCTGTTTGTGGAGGCGTCCACCGGTCTGAACGACGATCTGAACGGCGTGGAGCGGGCGGTGTCCTTCGACGTGCCCGACGCGGGGCGGGACGCCCAGGTGGTCCACTCCCTGGCCAAGTGGAAGCGGATGGCCCTGCACCGCTACCAGTTCTCCGTGGGGGAGGGGCTGTACACCGACATGAACGCCATCCGCCGGGACGAGGAGCTGGACAACCTGCACTCCGTCTATGTGGACCAGTGGGACTGGGAGAAGGTCATCGCCCCCCGGGACCGCAATGTGGACTACTTAAAGGGCGTGGTGAACACCATCGTCGCCGCCCTGGCCAACACCCAGGCCACCCTGCGCTCGGTGTATCCCCAGCTCACCACCCTGCCGCCGATTGACCGGGAGGTATCCTTCGTCACCGCCCAGGAGCTGGAGGACCTGTGGCCCGAGTTGTCCCCCAAGGAGCGGGAGGACAGATGGGTGAAGGACCACCCCACCACCTTCCTCATGGGCATCGGAGGGGCGCTGAAGTCGGGCAAGCCCCACGATGGCCGCGCCCCGGACTACGACGATTGGACGCTGAACGGGGACATCCTGCTGTGGAATCCCCTGCTGGGCCATGCTTTTGAGATTTCCTCCATGGGCATCCGGGTGTCCCCGGAATCCCTGGACAGCCAGCTGTCCGCCTCCGGCCATGACGAACGCCGGGAGCTGTCCTTCCACCGCGCCCTGCTGGCGGGGGAGCTGCCCCTGACCATCGGCGGCGGCATCGGCCAGAGCCGGGTGTCCATGTTCCTGCTGGGCAAGGCCCACATCGGCGAGGTGCAGGCTTCCGTCTGGGATCCCCGCACCCTGGAGGCCTGCCGGGAGGCGGGCGTCATCCTGCTGTGATGGAGGAGGGGCATATGGACGAACGCAAAGGCAATCTCAACGCCAGCAGCGCGGCCAAGGCGGGCATCAGCTTCGGCAGCGCGCTGGCCATGGTGATCAGCTACACCACCTGGCATTCCGTGGGCTGGGCCATTTTCCACGGCCTGCTGAGCTGGGTGTATGTGATCTACTTCATCATCCGATACTGAGAAACAGGGAGCATACCTTTTCCGGGTATGCTCCCTGTTTTGTCAATCCAGATTGAGGTCGCCCTCCTTGATCCAGCCGATCCTCCGGAACAGGATGCCGAACAGCCAGCACAGCACCGCCGGGAGGACGAAGGAGATCAAAATCAGCCCTATCCAGTCCATAGCGCCAGGGGCAATCGCCGCCGCGCCGTTTGCCACGGCCTTTTCGCTGGGGGACAGCCAGCCCGTCCACACGCCGATCTGCCCCACCAGGCCGCAGGTGCCCATGCCGGCGGACACGGGGGGGCCGTTCATCTCCAGCCGGAACAGGCAGGTGGCGATGGGCCCGGTAATGGCGGAGGCCAGAATGGCAGGCAGCCAGATGCGGGGGTTTTTCACGATGTTGCCCATTTGCAGCATGGAGGTGCCCAGGCCTTGGCTCACCAGGCCGCCCCAGCGGTTCTCCCGGAAGGACAGCACCGCGAAGCCCACCATATTGGCGCAGCAGCCCGCCACCGCCGCGCCCCCCGCCAACCCGGTGAGGCCGAAGGCGGCGCAGATGGCGGCGGAGGAGATGGGCAGGGTGAGCGCCATGCCGATGACCACGCTGACGATGATGCCCATGAAGAAGGGCTGGAGGTCGGTGGCCCACATGATGATATTGCCGATGGCGGTGGCGGCGGTGCCAATAGCCGGGGCAATCAGCGCCGACAGGCCCACGCCGACCAGGATGGTCACCAGCGGGGTGGCCAGGATGTCGATTTTCGTCTCCTTGGACACGGCTTTGCCGAACTCGGCGGCGATGATGGCAATGAACAGTACCGCCAGCGGTCCGCCGGAACCGGCCTGCCCCTCGATCAGGCTGGTGCTGCCCAGGGCGTTGGCGGCGTAGCCCACCGTGGCCAGGGAGAACAGCACCAGCGGGGGCGCTTTCAGGGCGTAGCCGATGGCAATGGCCATGGCCGCGCCGCTCATGGCGGAGGCGTAGCCTCCCACGTCCACCAGGAATTGCAGGCCGGCCTGCTCCCCCAGGGTTTTGATGATGGTGCCGATGAGCAGGGAGCAGAACAGGCCCTGGGCCATGGCCCCCAGGGCGTCGATGCCGTAGCGTTTGCCGGAGATCACGATGTCTTTGCGTTTTAGGAACGCGTTTAATTTTTCCATTTTCCTCACCCTCAAAACTCAAAAAGTAAGTCCGCACAGGTGTCATGACACCTGTGCGGACTATTATACAGCCTGTGGAGAAAATGTCAATCGCTTTTTTCGCCAAAGCTGGGGGACGGGTGGTTCAAGGCCTTTTGTTCCCCTGCTGGTAGAGGTACACTGCCAGCGCCGCCCCGGCGATCATGATGACGATGCCGATCACAAGGATGATGGTGGCAAAACCCAGGGCCAAGTTTTCCATCCCACTTAAGGGCGAGGGGGCTGGGGTGAGCCCAAGTTCCTCCAGTAATGCCTGCTGTATCTCCGGCGGGGTGTTGGGGGAAAACTCCACGCTGCCCATGCCGCCCCAACCGCCCATGCTTCCCATGAGCTGGCTGGACGTGTCAAACATGGTCCCGAAGCCCCACCGGGCCAGCGCCCCCACGATGGTGGTCCCCAGCCCGCTCAGGGCGATATATACCCCGGCCAGCCAGCCATACCGCCGGAGGAGCCGGCCGATCAGCCCCGTGGCTTTGCCAAAGTTATCCCCCGCCGGGGCGTTGGGGACAGTGTACACACGGGGGCCTTCCTGGGGCGGCGGGGCCTGCTTCTGGGAACCGGTGGGGTCGCTTTCACCAAGCAGTTCGTCGGTGGTCACCCCGAAGGCTCTTGCCAGCGCCAGCAGCTTGTCCACCTCTGGCGTGGCATCGCCCAGCTCCCACTTGCTCACGGCCTGCCGGGATACCCCGACCTGGGCCGCCAGCTCCTCCTGGGACAGCTTGGCGGCCTTACGGTAGTACAAAATTTTCTCGTTCAGCTTCATGGTAAAGCCATCTCCTTCATGGCTTTATGGTAGCAGAAAACTTGGTTGCGGGCCACCAGCAACGGCTGGAACGTTCCGCAACCAGCAGTTGCAAACGGCCTATTTCACCAAAAAACCCGCCTGTTCCAGCGCCGCCGCCGCCCTGTCCAGGGCCTCCTGATCGGGGCACCGCAAGGTGTGCAGATGGATGCCGCCCGTCAGCGCCGACAGGGGCCGGGCGGCGTTTTGTTCTACTTTCCGTATAAATTCCGAGATATCATACCGGGAGGACAGCTCCAGCGGCCCGGTAATCTGGCCGTACACCGGGTGCTCCACGATGACATCCTCCACCGTGCACCCCTGGTCCACCATCAGCATCAGCTCCCGTTCCATGTCCTCCGGGCTGTGGAGGCAGGCCACGGTGCCTGTGATGCCCGGATGGGAGCGCTCCAGCACATAGCCCCGGGGGGTGGCGGTAATGGCTTCACCGGAGGCCCGGAGCAGGGCCACGTCCCCCACGATGATCTGGCGGCTCACCGACAGCTTTCCGGCCAGGACGGAGGCGGACAGGGGACAATCCGCCTCCCGCAGGTACTCTAAAATGCGCTCCCGGCGCTGTGACGTGTTCATGTCAAGGCTCCTTCCGGTCTGGCGTCTTGACATAAAGTATAGCACAGATTGCAAACCTTGACAAGCTGTCCGCCGCATGATAAAATTGCCTCGGACTGGGGAAGGCACCCATCACAAAAAACAGCGTCCGGGACATCTGCGCTAATCTGACACAGGGGGATGACACCCATCGAGAAAAACATTCGTGTGGTAGATGAGCAGGGTAACGTATACGAAGCGACCTGGCCGAAACGGGCCAGAGGTCTTGTGAAACATGGCAGGGCACGCTTCCTATCCGATGATACGATATGCCTTGCGTGCCCGCCAAATACAAATTTGGAGGACACTGAAATGAATGATAGTCAAGTAGAACTGAGCTGGCTGCTCCAGCAGATCGCCGCCATCCAGAGCGATACCAGCTATCTCCACGAAACCATTCAGCAGCTCTCCGAGATGGGGGTGGGCGAGAGCGGCAAGCCCTACGCACCGGGGGACGTCATGGGCCAGGCCAAGGCGGAGGCCCTTGGAGACATTGTCCGCTGCCGGGAGACCACCAACCAGCAGATTCTGGATCTCTACAAGCGGATCTACGTCGAGCACTTTACCCATCGCGCCGGCGAAGCATGAAACAAACCCGGCCCCGCGTACGCGGGGCCGGGTTTGTTATGGGCTCGGACCAAAAATCTCCTCCAAATGGGGCTCCACCTCCGGCTGGGGCAGCAGCACGGCGCACAACCCCAGCCGCTTCGCCAGCGCCAGCTTCTCCTGAATGGAGCGGGGGGTGTCGAACAGCACAAAGTGGGCCTTCGGACCCGCCATATAGGTAAAGTAATGGGCGCACAACCCCCGATCGAAGAACACCGCCGGCTCAAGGCGGCGGACCATCCCCTCCAGCGCGTCAGGGGCCAGCGGCTCCCCCCGCCCACCGGCGGGGAGGAGGAAATCCTCCCGCACCCACTCCACCGCCAGCACTGCCCGGTGGGGGCCATACCGCTCCAAAGCATCCCGCAGGCGGCGCTCCAGAGTGCCGTGAGTCAGGGCGGAGGGGATGAGCACCCGGCCATTGGGGGCATGGCGGGCATAGGCTTCCGGCACATACAGCGTCCAGCCCTGGGCGTTGCAGTTGCGATCCAAAATCCCCACCATTTTGCACAGGCAGTCCGATGGCAGCCCCTCGAAATCGCATACAATCCCCCGGTAGCCCCGGCGGCGGCACTCCCCCAAAATCTGGCGGCAGCAGCCCACCGGATCGCCCGTCCCGTCGAACCCGGCGCAGTCAATCTGCATCAGCCCGCCCCGCAGCCCATCGGGCAGACGCGCCCCCAAGAGCTTCGGCCCCAGGCCCACCCGGTAGGCCATGTGGGCGGGGGTGAGGCCAAAAACGCCGCCCTGGGTTGTCCGCCCGGCAGGCAGGGCCAATAGCAGCTCTTTCATGAGAGTTCCCCCTTGCTAACGGTAGAATTTCGTGCTATTATTTAAGCGTCGTCATCAAAACATATGCCCGTCCCGGGCGGAATAGAAGGTATATTATGGCATGGTTCCGGGCCAGTTTCACGGCTCATGATATTTATGAAATCACCGGCGCGGCGTTGGAACGCCGGGGCATCAAGCTGCTGCTGGCGGATTTGGACAACACCCTGGTCCCCTACGGTGTACCCCTGCCGGACGAGCGGCTGAAGGCGTGGCGGGACGATTTGAACGCCCACGGGGTGACGCTGTTCATCCTGTCCAACAACAGGCACGAGAACCGCCCCCGGATGTTCGCCGAAGGGCTGGACGTGCCCTTCATCGGCCACGCGGGCAAGCCCAAGACCCCCTCCTTTTTGAGGGCCATGGAACAGATGGGGGTGACGCGGGAACAGACCGCCATCGTGGGCGACCAGGTGTTTACCGACGTGCTGGGGGGCAACAGGGCGGGGATATCCGCCATTTTGGTGCGGCCTATCCAGCTGGCGGGCAATCCGGGGCGGTATCTGCGCTACGCCGTGGAGGTTCCCTTCCGCCTGCTGTCCGGAAAGGGGGAAACGCTGTGAGCGCCATCTTCGGCCCCGCGGGGAACGCGGAAAACTTTCCCTATAAATCGTCGGCGGACGCACCCCGCTGGCTGGCGGAAATCGGCCTGGACTGCTACGAGTACCAGTGCGGCAAGGGGGTGCACGTGGGGGAGGCCACCGCCCGCAAGGTGGGCCTGGCCGCCGTGGAGCACGGGATCGCCCTGTCCCTCCACGCGCCCTATTTCATCAACCTGGCCAACCCCGATCCGGACGCGCTGAAGAAAACCGTCGGCTATATCACCGGAGCCTGTTTGGTGGCGGACTGGATGGGGGCAAAACGGGTGGTGATCCACTCCGGGGCGCTGATGAAGCGCACCCGGCGGGAGGCCCAGGACATTGCCCTGCGTTCTTTGAAGGAGGTTGTCGCCGCCTGCGACGGCGCGGGGGTTGGCCATATCACCTTGTGCCCGGAAACCATGGGCAAGATCAACCAGCTGGGGGATTTGGACGAGGTGCTGGAGCTTTGCACCCTGGACGAACGGCTTCTGCCCTGCGTGGATTTCGGGCACCTGTACGCCCGCTCTTTAGGCGCGGATAACGGGGCCGAGGCCATGGAGCGGATGCTGGGCCGCATGGAGGAGGTTTTGGGCCGTGAGCGGGCCAGCCGCTTCCACAGCCACTTCTCCCACATCGAATTCACCCCCAACGGCGGGGAGAAGTGCCACCGCACCTTCGCCGGCGACGGGGGCTACGGCCCGGACTGGGCGCCGCTGGCGGAGGCGGTGGCGGCGCGGGGGTGGAGCCCCACCTTTATCTGTGAGAGCGCGGGCACCCAGGCGGAGGACGCGCTGACCATGAAAAAGATTTATCAAAATTTTCTACAGGACATTCCCGGATGAATGCAGGGGGAAAAACAAAATGAAAAAAGATGAACATAAGAAAGCCATATATGTTATTACAGTTTGCGTAATAGGTGCTATCATAATTTGCTGCATACCTTTTATATTTCACTTATTTTAAATTAATTGCAAGGAGATGTTTCCCATGACCCATTTTGAGAAAATTGCGGAAAAATTGAAAGACCGCGGCCTGGACGCCATGCTGGTCACCAGTGCCCCCGGCGAATTCTACGCCGTAGGCTTCCACGGGGAGGGCGTGGCCCTGATTACCCCGGACAAGACCTGGTACTACACCGATTCCCGGTACATCGAGGCCGCCCAGCAGCAGATTACAGGGGCGCAGGTGGCCCAGCTCCCCAAGGGGGTCAGATACCGTGATCTGGTGGGGGATCTGGTGAAAGAGGCCGGCGTGTCCAGGCTGGGCTTTGAGGAGCAGTATATGTCCGTGGCCGACCACACGATCTGGACAAAGAATGTGGAGGCCGAGTTCATCCCCGCCTCCGAGCTGCTCACCGAGCTGCGCCAGGTGAAGGACGCGGACGAGCTGGCCGCCATGAAGGAGGCCCAGCGCATCACCGACGAGGCCCTGCTGGAAATCCTCAACTTTATCAAGCCCGGCCTGACCGAGAGCGAGGTGGCCGCGCGGCTGACCTATATCATGGCCCGCAAGGGCGCCGAGCGCAACTCCTTTGACCCCATCGTGGCCTGCGGCCCCAACGGCTCCAAGCCCCACGCCGTCCCCGGCCCCGACGTGATCCAGAAAGGGCAGTTCGTCACCATGGACTTCGGCTGCGTGGTGGGAGGCTACTGCTCCGACATGACCCGCACCGTGGCGGTGGGCCAGCCCTCTGAGGAAATGGAGCTGGTGTACAACACCGTGCTCAAGGCCCAGCTCACCGGCATCGCCACGGCCCACGCCGGGGTCACCGGCAAGGAGGTCCATGAGGCCGCCGCCAAGGTCATTGAGGACGCGGGCTACGGCGAGTACTTTGGCCACGGCTTCGGCCACTCCCTGGGCATCGAGATTCATGAGGATCCCGGCTTCCACACCCGCAACGACAAGCCCATCCCCGCCGGGGCGCTGCTGTCCGCCGAGCCGGGGATCTACCTGCCCGGGAAGTTCGGCGTGCGCATTGAGGACGTGATCATGCTCACCGAGGGCGGCTGCATCGACATCACCCACTCCCCCAAGCAGCTCATCATTCTGTAAAGAAGCGCGGAGAAGCAGGCAGTGAGGGAGCTTGGAGCGGAGCGAATGCAAAAGCCCAAGGCCCGCATGGCGGGACTGGGTTTTGCCTGAGCCGCAGCGAAAGCGGCAGAACATCTTGGCTGCTTCGCAGCGTGACAAAACCTCTTGCAATTGGTACGGATATAGGGTATAATATATTGATTGATTCTTCGGATAACTAAAACTTACGATATTGGAGGACGATACCAATGGCAATGATTACCGCAGGCGATTTCCGCAACGGCGTGACCTTCGAGATGGAGGGCAAGGTCATGCAGGTCGTTGAGTTCCAGCACGTCAAGCCCGGCAAGGGCGCGGCCTTTGTGCGCACCAAGATGAAGAACGTCATCACCGGTGCCGTCACCGAGACCTCCTTCAACCCCACCGCCAAGTTTGAGCAGGCCTTCGTGGACCGCAAGGACATGGAGTACAGCTACAACGATGGCGACCTGTACTACTTCATGGACATGGAGACCTATGAGATGCTGCCCGTGAACAAAGACGTTCTGGGCGACAACTTTAAGTTCGTCATGGAAAATATGACTTGTAAGGTCATGTCCTACAAAGGCAGCGTGTTCGGCGTGGAGCCTCCCAATTTCGTGGAGCTGGTGGTCACCGAGTCCGACCCCGGCGTGAAGGGCGACACCGCTACCAACGTCACCAAGCCCGCTACCCTGGAGACCGGCGCGGAGATCAAGGTGCCCCTGTTCATCAACCCCGGCGACAAGATCCGCATCGACACCCGTACCGGCGAGTATCTTGAACGCTGCAAGTAATCAGCGCGGAGCAGACGGCTGCGCAGCGTGACAATGCAAAGGAGCGTATCATGACCATTACCGAAAAAGTAGCCTATATCCAGGGCCTGTACGATGGTTTGGACCTGGACAGCAAAAAGTCCGGCGAGGCCCGGATCCTTTCCGAGATGCTGGACGTGCTGAAGGAAGTGGGCCAGCAGCTGGACAGCATGGACGCCGCTATGGACCAGTTCGACGAGGAGCTGGACGCCCTGGGGGATACCGTGGCCGATCTGGAGGACGCGGTGTTCGACGATGAGGATGAGGAGGATGCCGAGTTCGAGGACTACGATGATCTGGACGAGGACTTCTTCGAGATCCCCTGCCCCACCTGCGGCGAAGATCTGGTGGTGGACGACGAGGCCCTGGCCGCCGGCGTGGTGGACTGCCCCGCTTGCGGCGGCAAATTCGCCCTGTCCTTCGAGGACGAGGAATCCGGCGGCTCTGATGACGAATAAGCGCGAAAAAGCCCATCGGAAAACCGATGGGCTTTTTTTCTTGCGCCAGAGAAGAATATTTTTATTTTTTCTGGAAAAACCTCTTTACAAATGGACTCGGCTGTGGTATTGTACTTAACAGGAATCATTCCTGTTAAGTACCTCAATTCAATGCAAGGGTTTGTTTCAGATGGCGATTGTCCGACAGAGCAAAAAAAGGGACGCCATGCTGTCCCTGCTGCAAGGCTCCCGGGATCATCCTTCGGCGGACGGGATTTACCGCCAGCTCAAGCCGGACTATCCTGACCTGAGCCTGGCCACCGTCTACCGCAACCTGAACCAGTTGAACGCCCAGGGACTGATACGCCGGGTGGGCACGGTGAACGGCCAGGAGCGGTATGACGGCCGGACCTGCCCCCATTCCCATTTTATTTGCAACCGCTGCGGCTGCGTTGTGGATCTGCCCCCGATGTCGCCGGGGCAGGACCGCGTGGAGCAGCTCAGCGTGCAATATGATTTCACGGTCCAAGACTGTGAGGTTATTGTCCGCGGTCTATGCGCAGACTGCAAAGAATCTTAACATTTGGAGGAAAACTATCATGAAAAAATGGATCTGCCCTGTGTGCGGCTACGTCTACGAAGGCGAGAACCCCCCCGCTGAGTGCCCCGTGTGCCACGTTGCCGGCTCCAAGTTCACCCTGCAGGAGGGCGAGATGAAGCTGGCCGCCGAGCATGAGTACGGCATTTACGCCAAGACCGTGAAGGACAACCCCGACATTAGCGACGAGGACAAGAAGTATATCCTGGAGCAGCTGATGGCCAACTTCAACGGCGAGTGCGGCGAGGTGGGTATGTACCTGTGTATGGCGCGCATTGCCGCCCGCGAGGGTTATCCCGAGGTCGCCCTGTACTGGGAGAAGGCCGCCTATGAGGAGGCCGAGCACGCCGCCAAGTTCGCCGAGCTGTTGGGCACGGAGCTGGAGCCCAACATGACCGCCAGCACCGCCAAGAACCTGGCCTGGCGTGTGGACTGCGAGTTCGGCGCTACCAAGGGCAAGTTCGACCTGGCCGCATGCGCCAAGAAGAACGGCCTGGACGCCATCCATGATTCCGTCCACGAGATGGCCCGCGACGAGGCCCGCCACGGCCGCGCCCTGAAGGGCCTGCTGGAGCGGTACTTCAAGTAATTCAGGAGGCGCATCTGATGGATCTGAACGAGACCGTATGCTTCTGCGGCGACGTCACTGTGGGCGCCATCAAGGCTGCCGTGGAGGCCGGCCACACTACTCTGGAGGCAGTCAAAGAGGCCACTGGGGCGGCTACCCACTGCGGCGGCTGCGAGGACAAGGTGGCCGAGCTGGTAGAGCAGTTCAAGAAGTAAACTTTGAGCTTTTATCTGAGGGGAACAGGGAAACCTGTTCCCCTCTTTTCCGGTGTGAGGCAGCCCCGTTGTGGCAGTTTTTGTGGATAGTTTTCCGCCGCCGCCGATATTTTGCCACATGTGGATATTCAGTTTTTTGTCCTATAATCAAGCGTTTTTATGCCTAATTAACGGATTCTTTGACAAATCGAGCGAGTTTTTAGAAGTATGAGCATGTTTGCTGGAAGATGCAAGCTGATTTTTTCAATATCCAACGTCTTTTTACAAGTTTTCAAGCTGCCGAGCGAAAAAACGAGTGGGAATTTCTAAAAATTGCCACTCGTCGATGGATTTTGCAGACTTTTGGGAAGTCTGCTTTTTTCTTTTCTTCGTTATAGCACATGTCGTTGTTAGAGTACAGGTTTTTCTTTGCCCCACGCTATACTAATTTCAGAAAGAGCGAGAGACACACGACCGCTTGAAAAACAATATTCAAAAATATAAAGGAGATTATCACCATAAAAAAGACAAGTAAATACCAGAAACGCCATGACAGGGCTGTTCCCTGTCATTTGTGCTTTTCCCCTGGGGTGATGAAATACCTGCATCCATATCATGCTGGCAGC
>CAJTVM010000060.1 GCA_910579595.1 uncultured Oscillospiraceae bacterium | reverse complement strand
GGCGGCGGCGCTGGCTGCCGGAGCTGAAAAGCTCCAACTTCAACACCCGGTCCTTCGGGGAGCGGGTGGCGCTGAATATGCCCATCCAGGGCACGGCGGCGGATATCATCAAGCTGGCCATGATCAAGGTAGACGCCCGCCTGCGGGCGGAAAAACTGGAGGCCCGTCTGGTTTTGCAAGTGCACGACGAGCTGATCGTGGAGTGCCCCGAGGGCGAGGCGGACCAGGTAAAAGCCCTGCTCCAAGAGGAGATGGAGGGCGTAGCGGCGCTGTCGGTGCCGCTGGTTGCAGACGCCAAGGCGGGGCGCACCTGGGCGGAGTGCCATTAGCTCGTCGCAAAGTCCGCTTCCCTCATGCCGCTCCCTTGCTCCTCGCTTCCAACCGCGACCCGCGGCCGCTATTGATAAGGAGGTAATGAACAATGAGCTTATTTGACACCTTTGACCCCGATTCCGAGGAAATTCTGAAACCGTCCTCCATGTACTCTCCTCAGGAGGGCTTCCCCGAGACGGTCGTCCTCACCTTTTCGGATAAGACCATTCATATCTTGCAAGATATCTGTGAAACAGAGACCGTTGCCACGCTCCGGGGCGGACGGCCCGTCCCGGTCTACAAGTTCTCCTGGAACGGCAAAGACGTCGGCGTTTTCCATACCCTCATCGGCGGCGCGGGCACGGCGGGCCTGTTGGAGGAAGCGTTGGCCTTAGGCGCAAAAAAGGTGCTGCTCTACGGCTCCTGCGGAGTGCTGGACGCCTCCCTGGCCGCCGGACGGTTCATCATCCCCACCGCCGCCTACCGGGACGAGGGCACCAGCTACCACTATATGCCGGTCAGCGACTATGTGGACATCCCCACGGCCCAGCGCTTAGGCGAGATTTTCGACGAGCTGCACCTGCCCTATGTGCAGGGCCGGGTGTGGACCACCGACGCCTTCTACCGCGAGACCCGGAACAACATGGAGAAGCGCAAGGCGGACGGCTGTATCGCCGTGGACATGGAGTGCGCCTCCGTCATGGCGGTGGCCCAGTTCCGGGGCGCGGAGATATACCAGTTCATTTACGCCGAGGACTGCCTGGACGGAGCCACCTGGGACCGGCGTACTCTGGGGAACGTCTCTATGTCCACACGCGAAAAATACCTGCGGATCGCGCTGGAGGTGGCCTCAAGGCTATGAGCTTCCGCATTGTACCTATAACCGCCGCCCACTTGCCCCAGCTTGCCGCGCTGGAGCAGGTCTGCTTCCCCGCCGACCCCTGGAGCGAGGATTTGTTCCGTGACGCGCTGGAAAACCCCCGGGTGTGTATCCTGCTGGCAGAGGGGGAGGACGGCGCGGCGCTGGGCTACGCTGTGCTGTCCACCGTGCTGGATGAGGGCAATCTGGACAACATCGCCGTGGCCCCGGACGCCCGCCGCCAGGGGGTGGCGGACGCGCTGCTGAGGGCGCTCACCGGCTTCGGGCGGGAGCGACTGTCCGTTCTGATGCTGGAGGTGCGCGCCTCCAACATTCCCGCCATCGCCCTGTACGAGAAGCACGGCTTCGCCGCCGTGGGACGGCGAAAAAACTACTACGATGCGCCAAAAGAGGACGCGATCTTAATGACGCTTACGTTTTAAAGGAGAAAAAGAATGGAACTGCAACTGCTGAACAAGGACGGGCTGACCGCCGTCTACCAGAATGAAATGGTGGCGGACTTTCCCAAGGCGGAGCTGAAGCCCTTGTCCGCCATGCTCCGTCTGATGGATCTGGGGCGGTACGACCCCCTGCTGGTCAAGGAGGGGGACAAACCCATTGGCTACGCCCTGGCTTGGCGGCCCGAGGGCCGGGAGGGGGCGCTGCTGGAATATTTTGGCGTGCTCCGGGGCCTGCGCAGCGGCGGGTTGGGCGCCCAGATCCTGGCCCTGCTGGTGGAGCGCTACGGCCAGATCTTCGGCGAGGCGGAAAAGCCCAATTCAGACGACCCCGCCGAAAACGACCTGCGCCGCCGCCGGATTGCCTTCTACGAGCGCAACGGCTTCCGGGTGCTGGACTACGAGTGCGCCCTGTTCGGGGTGCATTTCAACTGCCTGTACCGGGGCCCGGAGACGGACGATCGGAAGGTGGAGGCCCTCCATCGTGGGGTGTACGCCGGATACTTCTCCCCGGCACATATGGAACGGTACATCCAGCTTCCCCTGAAACCCGGCGAGGCCGTCAAGCCCGCGCCGGAGTGGGTGGAGGAGGACTACCCCGCCCCCCTGGAGGATGAGGGAAACCGAAAGGACCGGGCCTGACATGGACATCATGCTAGGAAGCCGCACTGCTGAAAGCGCGGAGCGTTCCTTTGAACGAATGAACACGGAAGCCATACGCGCCACCCTGCCCCTGAAGGCCCGGACGGTGGAGGAGGCGGTGGCGGACTTCCATGCCTCCCAACGTCCCGGCGCGTCCAGCTATGGGCGCACCATCTGGGCGGACGGGACCTATGTGGGCGATGTCTGGTGCTACGGCATCGATCCGGACGGCACGCCCGGCGCCATGGTAAGCTATTGTGTCTTTGAGCCGTCCCTTTGGGGACAGGGTGTGGCGTCCCAGGCGCTGGGACTGTTCCTGAGCGAGATTGTCCCCAGGTTTGGCCTTAAGACCTTGGGGGCGTTTACCTTCACGGACAATATCTCCTCTATCCGGGTGCTGGAGAAAAACGGCTTCCGGCTGGTGGAGGAATTTACCGAGGACGGTGTTTCCTCCCGGTATTACCAGCTTGATTTACTCTGAGAGAAAGCGTGATATTGATGAACATTCTGGCCTTTGAATCCTCCTGCGACGAGACCGCCGCCGCCGTGGTCAAGGACGGCCGCACGGTGCTGTCCAACCTCATCGCCTCCTCGGCGGATATGCACGCCATCTACGGCGGCGTAGTGCCGGAAATCGCCTCCCGCAAGCACGTAGAGGCCATCTCCGGCCTGGCGGACGAGGCCCTGCGGCAGTCCGGCCTGTCCAAGGGGGACATCGACGCCATCGCCGTCACCTACGCCCCGGGGCTGATTGGGGCGCTTCTGGTGGGGGTGTCCTTTGCCAAGTCCGCCGCCTATGGGCTGGGGGTGCCGCTGATCCCCGTTCATCACGTCCGGGGGCACATCGCCGCCAACTACATTGCCCACCCAGACCTGGCCCCCCCCTTCCTGTGCCTGTGCGTGTCCGGAGGCACCACCGCCCTGGTGGACGTGAAGGACTACACCCACTTCGAGGTGCTGGGCGGTACCCGGGACGACGCGGCGGGGGAGTGCTTTGACAAAACCGCTCGGGTGCTGGGGCTGGGCTACCCCGGCGGCGGGCCCATGGACAAAATGGCCCAGGGGGGGAACGACAAGGCCTTCGTGTTCCCCCGTGCCCATGTGGCCGGCCACCCGCTGGATATGTCCTTCTCGGGACTGAAAACGGCGGTGCTTAACACCATCCACAACGCGGAGCAGAAGGGCGAACCCCTGGATCTCCATGACCTGGCCGCGTCCTTCGCCGCCGCCGTGTCCGACTCCCTCATCCCCCGGGTGATGGAGGCCAACGCCATAACGGGCTACCACAAGATCGCCGTGGCGGGGGGCGTAGCCGCCAACAGCCGCATCCGCGCCGACCTGGAAGCGGCCTGTCAAAAGGCTGGCGCAAAACTGTGGCTGCCCCCTCTGGCCCTGTGCGGGGACAACGCCGCCATGATCGGCAGCCAGGGCTATTACGAGTTCCTGGCGGGCCGCACCGCCGGCTGGGAGCTGAACGCCAGGGCCAGCCTGGACATCTCCAAGGGCTGATCAACCGGGATCGCCGCACAAAAAGTCCCGCCTGTTCGGAGACAGGCGGGACTTTTTCACTTACAATTCGCAGTCCGCGTAATCGTCGTACTCGGAAAGAAAGCTGCGATCCGCTTTCTTCTCCTCCAGTTTGTCGGCAATGGTGTAGAACAGATCCACAATCTTATCCCAGAACGCCACAATCGCGCAGACGGCGGCGGCCACCACCATGACCAAGGCCACAATTTTCATGACCAGGCGAACGACCTTCATCTCGGTTCCTCCTCCCCTCAATCGTTGTCGCCGCGGAGGGACGTACACAGGCAGGCCACCGCGGCACAGGCGACGGACGCACACGCCAGGGAGACGGCGGTGGCTTTTAAAATAAAGCTGGCAATTTTCATAGGCATATCCCTCCTTGCTGTATTGTCCTTTAGTGTACACGATATTGGGGAAAATTACAATGGCCTTTTTGTAAATAAATTCCCGCCCTTGACAGATTGGCGGGCCTGTCCGCCTATTCGCCCTTCCGCCGCCGGTACCAGTCCAGCCTGTCATCCCATTTCCGGCCCGACAGGCGGTAGTAGAGCTCGATCCCCGCCGTGATGGTCACGAAAATCACGACGAAAATGACGATGAAGGTCAGCCATGCCCCGGCATTTTCGGTGGGGAACCAGCCGAATCCCACGGCAAAGGCGGTGAGCACCGCGAAAAAGGGGACGGCAAACACCACCATCCGCCAGCCGTAGGCCAGCTTTTTGAACAGCAGGTTGGAGAAAGCGGCCACCTGCATAGCCCCCGCCGCCACGCACACCAGCAGCAGGGAGAATAGTTCGGGCAACGGCGCGGCCTCCTGCCGGAATACCCACAGGAAGATCATATAAAAGCACATGGCCCCGGTGTAGCACAGAGACGCGCACTCCTTGATTGCCGCGGCTGCCTGGAAAAACTTTTTCATTTTCAGCACTCCTTTCACAAGCCTAATTTTGCTTTGATGGCGGGGACGTACTGGCGGTTGGCCACCACCACCTCACCGTTGGACATGGTCAGCCGCATCCGCCCGCCGAAGTCGGGGCGCAGGGATTTCACATGGTCGAAATTCACGATGGCCGACTTGCCCACCCGGATGAAATCCCAGCCGGCGAGCTGTTCCTCCAGCTCGTACAGCCGCAGGCGGGTCTGGTACACCCCGTCCACGGTATACAGGAACGTGCCCCGGTCCACGGTGTCGATGTAGAGCACGTCCGCACCGTCCAGAATGCAGGTCTCCCCGTCCTTCTCCCCGGTGAGCCGGGCGTCGGACAGGCGCAGCAGCTCCACCAGGCGGGATATCTGGCCGTCCATCCGCCTGCAGCGCACCACCACCTCGGTCTGCTCCAGATCGGGCCGCTCCTCCACGGTCACTTTCATGTGCTTCACTCCTTTCGCCGATACAAGCTTCGCATCCTTCGCTTCCCCCTGTGGGGAACGCTCACTCGCTGCGCTGTATCTCCTCTCCCCACAAAGCCTGTGGAACGGCTTTGCGGGGGCCCCTGTTTGCAGCTGCAAGCCCAGCATACAGCAGCCGGAGGCGTTTGGCAAGGGCCATGGACGCCACCTGCGCGCAGGCGGTGCTGACCTGCAAAAAACCGGGCGCGGATTTCTCCGCGCCCGGTTTGAATTCAAAGCAAATCTTTCCGTTTCAGAATGATTCCAGCCACCACGATAATAGCAGCCGAAATGCCCAGCGGCGCCCAGGGCGACCCCGCAAAGGGCAGGCCGTCCACGTTCATGCCGTAGAAGCCGAACACGATGTTGGGCACCGTCATCAGGATAGTGACGGAGGCCAGCAGCTTCATCACCACGTTCAGGTTGTTGGAGATGACGGAGGCAAAGGCGTCCATCATGCCCGAGATGATGTCGGAGTAGATTTGCGCCATCTCAATGGCCTGACGCACCTCGATCAGCACGTCCTCCAGCAGGTCGTGATCCTCCTCGTAGAGGGTGACGATGCGGCCCCGGAGAATTTTCTCCAGCGTCACCTCGTTGGCCTTCAGCGAGGTGTTGAAGTAGACCAGCGACTTCTCCAGATCCAGCAGCTGGATCAGCTCCTTGTTCCGCTGGGACTTGTAGAGCTGCCGCTCCATGTGGTTGTAGGTCTTGTCAATCTGCTTCAGATAATTTAAGTACCGCTTTGCCACCAGCAGCAGGATGTTCAGGATAAACCGGGTGCGCTGTTCCGTGCGTACATCCCGCACCACCCCCGACTGGAGATCCCGCACCACCGACGTCGCCTTCAAACACACGGTGATGATGTGCCTGTCCGTGACGATGATGCCCAGGGGCAGGGTGGAATACACCACGCCGATTTCGTCCTTCTCCATGGCGGGGGTGTCCACAATGATCAGGGTACAGCCGTCCTCCTTGTCAATACGGGAGGTCTCCTCCTCGTCCAGGGCCGCCCGGAGGAAGGACGGCTCCACAGCCAGGGTGGCGGCCACGGTGTTCAGCTCGTCCTCGCTGGGGTTGATCAGGTTCACCCAGCAGCCGTCTGCCACGGAGCTGAGAGGGACCATTTTGCCGTCCACCGTCTTGTGAATGGTCAGCATAACTTCTCACACCTTTCCCGAGCCGCCGGGGGAAAAGGGTAGAAAAATCCCCCGCCGCTCTGTGCGTAAACTCGTCCCGCCGGCAAAAGCCAGCAGACGGCCGGGCGCACAGGGAGGCAGGGTGAACTGACTCAGCGGGTGCGCCGTGTTTGTAATGTCCAACTTCGACCAAACGGATCGCCTGACACGACGCATCTCACTTCCTTTATGGGTTGAATTCCGCTTTCACGGTATTTATCATTATATCCTTTTCCCCAAAGGATTGCAAGGGAAATTTCAGCCGGACGCTGTTCGTCGCCGCGTGTTTTCATGCGCCGATTGGGTATATCACCACCCTCGGATTGGCCGCACTGCGGGTCGCTTTCCCTCCGACTCGGGCAAAGCCCGGTTTCACTGCGTGAACTCTGGGCTTTTGCCCCCGCTTCGCTCCAAGCTCCCCTGTGCGGCTATCCTCGCGCTAGCAGCAACGGCTGGATCTGCTCCCCCCGGCAGGCAGCCTCCACCGTGTCCGGCACCAGAGAGAAGTCCGCCACCAGGGAGGCGGGCTTGCCGGTGCAGTCGTCCTGCCCGAAGGGGACGAAATACACGTTCCGGCGGCTGAGCAGCGCGCCCAGGTTGGGGGCGCTACCCGCCAGGCCATCGTTGGTGGACACCGCAATCACCAGGGGCCGCCCATTGCGCAGATGGGCCTTGACCGCCATAGTGACGGCGCTGTCCGTGATCCCGTGGGCCAGCTTGGCCAGGGTGTTGCCGGTGCACGGGCAGATCACCAGTACGTCCAACAGACCCTTGGGGCCTATTGGCTCCGCCCCGGCCACGGTGGAAATCACCCGCTTGCCGCAGATGCGCTCCATCTCCCGCATAAAGTCATGGGACTGGCCGAACCGGGTGTCGGTAGCCGCCACGGTTTCGGATACGATGGGGGTCACCGCACCGAACCGGGCGGCTGTCTGCTCCAGGGCGTCCAGCGCCTGGAACATGGTGCAAAAGGAGCCGCAAAACGCAAAGCCCACCCTTAAATCTTCCCTATTCACAGGTTCAATTCCTCCATGATATGATAGACGGTGTCCTTGATGTACCGTCCCGAGGTGACGGGGGCCACCTTCCCCGGCAGGGACAGCGCCCACACCACCCGCACCCCCAGAGCGGCGGCGGCGTCCAGATCCACCCCGCCGGGCCGGGAGGCCAGGTCGATGACCAACGCGCCCTCCTTCAGCGAGGCAAGCTCCTCCACCCCAAGCACCTGGACGGGAACGGTGTTGAATACCAGGTCGTAGCTGCATAACCAGTCGCTGAGGTGATCCATGCCCTCGCTGCCCAGGCCCATGCACTCGGCGGCGGCGCGCTGCTCGTAGCGGCGGGCGGACACCCACACCCGCGCCCCCAGCGCTCGCAGCCGGGGGGCTAACGCCCTGCCCAGCCGCCCAAAGCCAATGACCATTACCCGGGCGTCGTGGAGGGTAATGGGCATCTCCTCCATGGCGATCTGGATGGCCCCCTCCGCCGTGGGGATGGCGTTCAAGACCGCCAGCTCCTCCCGGGCGAAGTAGTCCCGGAGCACCAGCCCCCGTTCCTCCACCATCCCCTTCAAGCCCGCCCCCGCCATCCCGGCGCACACCAGCTGCCCCGGGCGCAGGGCGTCCAGCACCTCGCTTAATTCATGTACCCGCACCGACAGGGGCGCGTTCAGCGTCCCGTCCGGCCCCGCCGCCGGGAGGGGCAGCACAACGCAGTCCGCCCGGTCCGCCCCGGCCATGGACGGCTCGCACTTCGTCCCTTCCGCCTGTTCCAGGGCGTAGGTATGTACGCTGTGTCCGTCGTCGGCCAGCAGACCAGCCAGCGCCGCCTGCCGGGGGTCACCCCCCGCCACCCAGATGTTTTTTGCCCGCAGCATGATAAACCTCCTGTCCGGGCCGTCCCGCCGGCCCTCTCGTCATCGATCCAGTGTATTCCCCGCCGCCTGGGCAGGTGACAGGACCTTTTACACTTTAACTTTGCATGCGGACACCAAATAATCAACAAAGTTTCTTGACATTTATATTTTTTTGTTGTATACTTTTGCTATGATTCCCTGGATGGGCAGATACATTTCTTCACAATCATAATTTGAACAGGAGGGACTAACTATCTAAACGAGGCGTCTTTGGTTGAAATCTCAATTGACGAGATAGACGAAAACACACCAAGTCCATTGAGCTCGGCTGGTGCAGATTTAGCCAAAGATTTAAGAGGCATTGTCGGTAATGAGTATTCTAATAAATATACTAATCGCTCAAAGATAATGGATGGCCACACCTACAGACTCTATGAAACAATGGAATTCTCTATTAGCAAATGCAATACTCTATCATGGAAATCTGGTACTACCATTGCAAGCATCCTTGCTGGTATAATAAGTGTCGCTCCGATTCCTGCAAATGTAGCAACGTTTTGTGGAATTATGAGCATTGTCGGCTCCGTTGCTTCAACGCAATTACCAGAAGGAAAAATAAATAGATATTCGTGTATGGTGCTATACACCCGGTATGTAACTGTCGATTACGGAAGCAAACAGTACGGCCGTGCCTATAAAATCAGAAACTTTGATGGATATGAAGACGCAGATCTTAATAGTAGCGGCAGAGCGCATGTATTCCCCGAGACTGGAGATCCTTATTATGATGCCAATCAGTCAGAAGAATACTTCAACAATGGCATATTTAACGAAGCATATAACGCATACAACAATATTCTTTAACATAAATGAACAAAAAAAATAACAAACCAGATCCAATCATTTCAATCATGCTTTTCATGGCCTCTGGCGTGCATTTTTCCGCTTTGATAAGGACGGGTGACTTCCTTTCTTTTCTTGCATTTGTCATTGTTCTGGCACTTGGTATAGTCAACTTAAGAAGATGGATGGACTCAAAAAAATAGATCCACTCACAAAACGAAAACCGCCGGCCATGCCGGTGGTTTTCGCTTTGCAATAAAATGCCAGTGGTTTTGAAGATATACTGAAACAACCGTCAGTTCTGTCATTTTATCCTGATTTCAATGAAAGTTTTTTCCAAAACCGGGCATACTACCCCTACCAAATACATTGGAGGGAAATCCTATGACAAACCCGTACGAAAACTATCACAAGGGAAACGTAGATTTTATGGACAGCCGCACCCGGGAAAACCTGATGCGCTCCTTTGCCGGGGAGAGCCAGGCCCGCAACCGCTACACCATCGCGGCCTCCGCCGCCCGGAAGGAGAAGCTGGAGGTGGTGGCCCGGGTGTTTGAGTTCACCGCCGACCAGGAAAAGGCCCACGCCAAGGTATTTTATGACCTGCTGCTGCCCTCCGCGGGGCAGAACATCGCCATCGACGGCAACTACCCCATCGACCTGTCCGACAAGACGGTGGATCTGCTCAAGGCCGCGCGGCACAACGAGTACGAGGAATTTGAGCACGACTACGCCGCCTTCGCCGAGATCGCCCACCGGGAGGGCTTCGACCTCATCGGCGGGCAGTTCGAGCTGGTTGCCAAGATTGAGAAGGTCCACGGCGACCGGTTCGGCCTGTTCGCGGATCTGCTGGAGAAAGGTACGCTGTTCGGCGAGGACAACCGCCAGGAGGTGTGGATGTGCCTCAACTGCGGGGAGATTATCACCGCCTCCCTGGCCCCTCAGACGTGCCCGGTGTGCCGCCATGGGCAGGACTATTTCGTCCGTCTGGACATGGCCCCGTTTACGTCTGCAAAATAACGCTGTCGCGCTGCGCCTTTTCGCGACGCGCGGCCTCGCTCCGACTCAGGCAAAACCCCAAGCCCACTTCGTGGACCTGGGGTTTTGCTTTCGCTGCACTCCATCCGCGCTGCTCACGACGGCTCCGCGCTTCTTCCTCTTGATTTTACTGTCAAGACAGCTTATAATATGGGCAATCACAATCGGGAGGGATTCTCCAATGAAACACGACGTCAACTACTCCATGCTCACCGACTTTTACGAGCTGACCATGGGCAACGGCTATTTCCAGACTGGGCTGAAGGACCGCGTCTGCTACTTCGACGTGTTCTTCCGCAACGTCCCCGATGGGGGCGGCTTCGCCATCGCCGCCGGGCTGGAGCAGGTCATCCGCTACATCGAAAACCTTCATTTTGACGAGGAGGATATTGAATACCTTCGGGGCAAAAACTGCTTCTCCCCGGAATTCCTGGACTATCTGAGGGAGTTCCATTTTACCGGCGACATCTGGGCCGTCCCTGAGGGTACCCCCATCTTCCCCCGGGAGCCTATCCTCACCGTCCGCGCCCCCGCCATCCAGGCTCAGTTTATCGAGACGTACCTGCTTCTGGTGCTCAACCACCAGTCCCTGATTGCCACCAAGTCCAACCGCATCGTCCGGGCCGCCCAGGGTAGGCCGGTGTCCGAGTTCGGCTCCCGTCGGGCCCAGGGCTCCGACGGCGCGCTGCTGGGCGCCCGGGCCAGCTACATCGCCGGGGCGGGGGGCACCGCCTGCGCCATGGCGGACGAGATGTTCGGCACCCCCGCCACCGGCACCATGGCCCATTCCTGGGTGCAGATGTTCCCCGACGAGTACACCGCCTTCAAAACCTACTGTGAGGTGTACCCCCAGGCGGCCACCCTGCTGGTGGACACCTACAACGTGCTCCACTCCGGCGTACCCAACGCCATCAAGGTGTTCCGGGAAATGGGCATCACCAGCGGCGGCATCCGCATCGACTCCGGTGACCTGACCTACCTATCCAAGAAGGCCCGGAAGATGCTGGACAACGCGGGCCTGCCCGGCATCAAGATTGTGGCCTCCAACTCCCTGGACGAGTATATCATCCGGGACCTGCTCACCCAGGGGGCTCGGATTGACGCCTTCGGCGTGGGCGAACGGCTCATCACATCCAAGAGCGAGCCGGTGTTCGGCGGGGTGTACAAGCTGGCGGCCATCGAGGGGGAGGACGGCGCCCTGATTCCCAAGATCAAAATCAGCGAAAACGCCGGGAAGGTCACCCTGCCCCACTTCAAGAAGGTCTACCGTCTGTTTGAGAACGCCAACGGCAAGGCCATTGCCGATTATATCTGCGTCCACGACGAGGAGCCAGATTTCACCCAACCCCTGGAGCTGTTCGACCCGGAGGCCACCTGGAAGCGGAAAACTGTCACCGACTTTACCGCCCGGCCCCTGCTGGTGCCCATTTTCCAGGGTGGGAAGCTGGTGTACAAAATCCCCACCATCCAGGAGTCCCGCGCCCACTGCATCCGGGAAGTGGACAGCCTGTGGGACGAGGTGAAGCGCTTCGAGTACCCCCACAACTACTACGTGGATCTGTCCCAGAAGCTGTGGGATGTGCGGGCCGAACTGCTGGCCGCGAAGCGTTGAGCCGATGTGAGCGGCGCAGATGGAGCGAAGCCGTGCGTCGCGAACAGGTGAAGCGTGACAACAGCACTGCGGCCCCCGTCCTTTGCTGAATGGATTGATAACGGACATAATAATTTTAATGATGAGAACACTATAATTTTATGTGTAGAATTAACAGACGGACTGTTACTTTCACATGGAACAAGATATGAGTTTTAGACCTTAAGAACCTGTATTCACAGCCGAAACCGGCGGATGGGCGAGGGATTTTCCCGTCAGGCAAGGCAAATTTTCGCAGGAATCATTGTGTTTATTTCAAGAAAATTTAACGCGGCATGGCGGGAATAGACCCAGCCAAACGGTGAATTGAGGTTGTGAATACAGGTTCTAAATTCTGATTGGTCGGTCAGCTATCCGGGATAACTTGCCTTTCGCTTGAAAACGCCCCCGACCTGTGGTATACTGGTTACTTCAAATCATAACAGTGCCCGCCCCATGCGGGGCGGGCACTGTGCAAGAAAGGGAGTATTATCTATGAGCATCATCCGCGACCCCGCCCTGGCCCCCTCCGGCCATCGTAAAATCGACTGGGTGCGCAACTTCATGCCAGCCCTATCCCAGATTGAGGCCCGTTTTAAAGAGGAACAGCCCTTCAAGGGCCTGCGGGTGGCCGTCTCGGTCCACCTGGAGGCCAAGACCGCCAACTTAGGGCTGGTGCTCAAGGCTGGCGGGGCGGAGGTCTGCCTCACCGGCTGCAACCCCCTGTCCACCCAGGACGACGTGGCCGCCGCTGTGGCGGAACGGGGTATCGAAGTGTTTGGCAAGCACGGCGTGTCCATGGAAGAGTATGAGGCCCTGCTGGCGGAGACACTGAAGTGCCACCCCCACATTATCATTGATGACGGCGGCGACCTGGTGCAGCTGCTCTCCGGCAAGTGCAAAGAGTACGCCGACTGCCTCATCGGCGGCTGCGAGGAGACCACCACCGGCATCCTGCGTTTGAAAGCCCGGGAGCGGGAGGGCACGCTGCCCTGCCCCATGATGGCGGTGAACGACGCCAAGGCCAAGCACTACTACGACAACAAATACGGCACCGGCCAGTCCGTGTGGGACGCCATCATGCACATGACCAACCTGGTGGTGGCGGGCAAGACCGTGGTGGTGGCGGGCTACGGCTGGTGCGGCTCCGGCGTGGCCCTGCGGGCCAAGGGTATGGGCGCCAACGTCATCGTCACCGAGATCGACCCCTTCAAGGCCCTGGACGCCACCATGAACGGCTTCCGGGTGATGAAAATGGAGGACGCCGCCCCTCTGGGCGACCTGTTTATCAGCGTCACCGGCTGCAAGGACGTTATCACCCCCGCCCATTACGCCGTGATGAAAAACAACGCCCTGCTGTCCAACGCGGGCCATTTCGACTGCGAGGTGGACGTGAAGTGGCTGGAGGAAAACGCCGTGGAGAAGTGGGAGCAGCGCCAGGGTATCACCGGCTACCGGCTGGCGGACGGCAAGGTGCTCAACGTGCTGGCGGAGGGCCGTCTCGTCAACCTGGCCGGCGGCAACGGCCACCCCGCCGAGATCATGGATATGTCCTTCTCCGTCCAGGCCCTGGCCTCCGAGTGGGTGGCCAAGCACCGGGACAATCTGGAGGTCAAGCTGTACGACATCCCCAACCAGATCGACGATCAGATTGGCTGGGCCAAGCTGGCCGCCCTGGGCCTGTCCATCGACAAGCTCACCCCCGAGCAGGAGAAGTACATCAACAGCTCCAACGCGTAACAGTCAGAATGGCCCCCCGGCTTGCGCCGGAGGGCCGTTTCTTACGATTTTCCACCCTTCAGGGCCTTCATCCGCTTTTCGTGGTTCAAAATCCGCTTGCGCAGGCGCAGGTTTTCCGGCGTAACCTCCAGCAGCTCGTCGTCCGCCAAAAATTCCAGGCACTGCTCCAGGCTCATGGACTTGGGGGGCACCAGCCGCAGGGCCTCGTCGCTGCCGCTGGCCCGCATATTGGTGAGCTGCTTCTTCTTGCACACGTTGACGGAGATGTCCTCCATTTTCGGACACACCCCGACAACCATGCCCTCGTACACCGGCACACCCGCTCCAATGAACAGCGCTCCCCGCTCCTGGGCGGCGAACAGGCCGTAGGTCACGGACTCGCCCGTCTCATGGGCCACCAGGGAGCCGGTGTTCCGGCGCTGGATGTCCCCCTTAAAGGGGGCGTACTTCTCAAAGACGGAAGCCATGATGCCCTCGCCCTTGGTATCTGTCAGGAACTCATTGCGGTAGCCGAACAGGCCCCGGGAGGGCACCAGGAACTCCAGCTTGGTGCGGCTGCCGATGGGATCCATGGAGAGGAACTCGCCCTTCCTGGCCCCCAGCTTCTCCATCACCGCGCCCACGCAGTCGGCGGGTACGTCGATGACCACCCGCTCAATAGGCTCGCACTTTTTGCCCTCCACCTCCTGATACACCACCCGGGGGGGCGATACCTGGAACTCGTAACCCTCCCGGCGCATGGTCTCAATCAGGATGGACAGGGACATCTCACCCCGGCCCGCCACGTTGAAAGAATCAGTGTAGTTTTCCATCTCCGTCACCCGCAGGGACACGTCCTTCAGCGTCTCCCGGAACAGCCGGTCCCGGAGCTGGCGGCTGGTAACGTACTTGCCCTCCCGCCCGGCGAAGGGCGAGTCGTTGACGGAGAAGGTCATCTCCAGGGTGGGGGCGGAGATCTTCACAAACTCGATGGGATCCGGCGCGGCGGGGGCGCAGATGGTGTCGCCGATGGTGATGTCGCCGATGCCGCTCATGGCGATGATCTCGCCGGCACTGGCCTCGGTGACGGGGGTGCGGGCCAGGCCGTCAAAGGTGTACAGGGCGGTGGCCTTGGCCTTTTTGGGGGCTTCTTCCTGCTTGTGGTAGTTGCACACCACGATCTCCTGGTTCTGCTTCACCGCGCCCCGCTCAATGCGGCCCACGGCAATGCGGCCCACAAACTCGTTGTAATCGATGGAGGACACCAGCATCTGAAAGGGGGCGTCCGGGTCGCAGTCTGGGGCTGGGATATAGTCCAGAATCGTCTCGAAGAGGGGCACCAGGTCGGCGCCGGGTGCATCGGGGGAATAGCTGGCGGTGCCCTGCCGCCCGGAGCAGAACAGGGTGGGGGACTCAAACTGCTCGTCGGTGGCGTTCAAATCCAGCAGCAGTTCCAGCACCTCGTCCATGACCTCGTGGATGCGCTGGTCGGGGCGGTCGATCTTGTTTACCACCACGATGACCTTGTGGCCCAGCTCCAGGGCCTTGCTGAGCACGAACCGGGTCTGGGGCATGGGGCCCTCGGCGGCGTCCACCAGGAGGATGACGCCGTTGACCATTTTGAGGATGCGCTCCACCTCGCCGCCGAAATCGGCGTGGCCCGGGGTGTCCACGATGTTGATCTTGGTGTCCTTGTAGTGGACGGCGGTGTTTTTGGCCAGGATGGTGATGCCCCGCTCCCGCTCCAGGTCGTTGGAGTCCATGACCCGCTCCACGGTGGCCTGGTTCTCCCGGTAGATGCCGCCCTGCTTGAGCATCTCGTCCACCAAGGTGGTCTTGCCGTGGTCGACGTGGGCGATAATCGCAATGTTGCGCAATTTTTCGTTCTGCATATCCGTACCTTCTATCTGAAATTTAGAATCTATCCCTAAACACGAACTAATATTATATCTCCACTTTCCCCTGATTGCAACAGTCGGAACTATAGAATTCAGGGACTTTTCGAAAAATTTCTTGTGCCGCATTGACAGGAGCGAAAAAATTGGGTACAATATCTTCTGTCCCGCAGGGCCGCCCGCCTGCACGGCGCGGAGGGGCAGTGTCCGGACAAGCAAGGCCGCACGGGCCAATTATGCCCCGGTAGCTCAGGGGATAGAGCATTCGCCTTCTGCGTGATCAGGTGGCCTTTCATCTGGCAAGACAAAATTCCATACGCGCCCCGATAGCTCAGCAGGATAGAGCGTCCGCCTCCTAAGTAGGGAACAGAGCGCCCCACTCCGGGGGCACAGGCGTACCGTTCCGAGTTCGATTTCAGTCCGGCAATTTCATAGGCCCGCGTAGCTCAGATGGATAGAGCGACCGCCTCCTAAGTAGGGAACAGAGCGCCCCACTCCGGGGGCACAGGCGTACCGTTCCGAGTTCGATTCCAGTCCGGCAATTTCATAGGCCCGCGTAGCTCAGTTGGATAGAGCGACCGCCTCCTAAGCGGTAGGCCAGAGGTTCGAATCCTCCCGCGGGTGCCATTAGTAGCACAAAATCTTCGGAAAACCCGAAGATTTTGTGCTTTTTCTATAACTTTTTGAAAACCGAGGGAAAACGCTATATCTCTCACCTAAAAGGTGGGCGCTTTATCCTTTATTATTTGCTAATCACTGTTACCACCAAACTCAAATCGAACTACATACCGTTTTCCCCCTGAAACCTTGCTAATCAATTAGCAAGATTTTTTGTTTTTCCGCCGAAAAATGGGGCGGTTTGCTAGAGGTTGTTTGAAAAATAAATATTGCACAACGGAGTCAGATGTGCAAAAAT